>NZ_DJBB01000047.1:0-208211 GCF_002429865.1 Empedobacter sp. UBA5987 | reverse complement strand
AAAGATGTTAAAACTCAAATGTATGATTGTTTGCTACTTGGGGATAAAGGTTATTTGTCACAAACAATTCAAATTGACTTATTTAATGAAGCTAATATACGATTAGAAACACCGAAAAGATCCAATCAAAAAGATTATAAACCTCAGTTTTATCCATTCAAAAAGTATCGAAAAAGAATTGAAACTTTATTTTCTCAACTATGCGATCAGTTTATGATTAGACGCAATTATGCAAAGACTTTTGAAGGGTTTAAAACCAGAATTCTAGCTAAAATTACTGCACTTACTGTGGTTCAGTACATTAATAAAACATATTTTAATCGAAATATTAATAAGCTAAAAACCAAAATTATTTAAAATGCACAACGGGTTAATAGTATTAAATCATATAATGAATTAAGACCATATACAAGTTGTGATTATTTAACTCCAAATGCTGCACATTTACAGTCAGAAAATTAAAGAAAAGATGGAAAAACTATAATAGAAGTTTTAATAATCAAAACTTCCTTGTATAATAAATTTAGGATTAAGATCAATTGGTGTATAACTATAACAGGATTTATTTAAAAACATGTATAGTTATTTTAGGACGGGTCATAGTACCGGGATACTCCCAACATCAAGGCAAGATGAAGGCAACATAGTGGCAGTAGAATGTATGTAAAAGGTTTTTGTAACTCAGGTGTTGTGACGATTGCCTAGTTGCTTTGTAAAAAAGATAAACGTATTAAGTTGTAATAATTGTATTAAATAAAAAAGGAGCTATTAATTAGCTCCTTTTTTATTTTGATGTTTTTTGGCGTGCAATTCCTTCAATGTTGCTTTTTGTTCTGGCGTAAAAACAGCATTGATTTCATTAAATTCTTTTTCACGAACTTCTTTCATTTTCTTTTTCAATTCAATTTTTTCGTCTTTGTAGCTGTCCTCAATTTGTTTGATTTTGATGACTTGCGCATCTGTCAAGTTCAAATCTTTTTTTAATTGTTGTAATTTCTGCTCTCTCGATCCTTCATTTCTGTCTTGCGCTGAAGCAGTTGTTAAAGTGAAAGCAATTAATCCTAATCCTACATATTTATAAAATGCTGTTCTCATAATTATCAACTTTTTTTGTTTTATTTACTCTTAAGACTTCAAAAAAATAAAAAGGTTTAAAACGGTAAATGTTAAAGTTTTTCGGTTATGATGAAATCTTTTAAAAGATGTAACATTTGAGACGAATTATCGACCAATATTTTTTTAAATTATTTTTGAAATCGATTAAACCTTTTCCAAAAAGGATTGTCAAACAAGTTGTGAAATTATAAAACTACAAAACGAAAAATTAAACAAATGAGGTTAAGAAGTTTATTTGCTTTGATTTTTATTTGTGTTTGTGCAGGATTGAATGCGCAAGAGCTTTTAAAAATTAAAGGGAAAGTCTTATCAAGTGAAAACAAACCTGTAGAATACACTACAATATCGCTTGAAAGCTCGGAAGATGGAGTTGTGGCAGAAGCGGCAACGGATGCAAAAGGAGAATTTACAGTAGAAGCAAAGGCTGGGCAATATGTTCTTGTGATTGAGCCATTGGGATACGATGTAATAGAAAAACAGATTAATTTAGAATCTGCATTAGATCTAGGTACTTTTACTGTAAAAACGACGCAAACAGTTTCGTTAGGAGCAGCGGTTGTAACAGCGGAAAAGCCAATTTATAAAGTAGAATTGGACAAAAAAGTGTATGATATGGTGAATGATCCAATGTCGCAAGGTCAAACATTGTCTGATGCTTTAGCAAATGTACCGTCAGTTTCTGTTGATGCGGAAGGAAATGTTTCGTTGAGAGGAAATGATAATGTAAAATTCTTGATTGATGGAAAACCTTCGGGAATGTTGGGTGTTTCTGATGTAGCGGAAGCTTTAAAAAATATTCCAGCCGAAAATGTAGAACGTATTGAATTGGTAACAAACCCTTCTGCTCGTTACGAAGCTTCAGGTTCTGCGGGGATCATCAATATTGTATTGAAAAAAGGTTCTAATACAGGTTTTAATGGTTCTGTAACCTTGAATGGAGGAATTCCTAAAATGGTTGGAGGAAATGTAAACTTGAATTATAAAACAAAAAAATATAACATTTTTACAACTTTAGGTTCTCGTTATATGGATAGAGAAGGTGAAGGTTCTGCTTTTATGACAAGTTATAATGAAGGAACAGATGTTGTAAAACAATATAGATCTACAAACCGAGATAATAATAGAATTCGTAGAAATTACAACATTCGTTTGGGTGGAGAATATTATTTAGATGATAAAAATACAATAGGTTTATCTGCAGGTTATCGTTACAATAATGGAAATAACAATGCTTTAGTTGATTATAATTACTTTGATAATGCAATGACTTTCTTGAAGAATGAATATAATCTTCAGAATGAGAAAGAAATTGAAAATAACTTTGATTTAGATTTTAATTATAAACACGAGTTTGATAAAAAAGGTCATGAATTTGCATTCACAGGACGTTTTTCGTCTCAAAAAGAAGACGAAGATGGTTTTGTTAATGGTTTAACAAAAGTATTAGACAAAACTACAGGTAACTATGTAGATGAAATTACAAATCGTATTACTGATAATTTAGAAGATCAGAAAAATGTAGTTTTAACAGCAGATTATGTTCGTCCAATTGGAGAAAAAGGAAAATTTGAATTAGGTGCTCGTGCAGATTTTAGCGATACGAAAACTAATAACAGAACATTCTTTTTAACTGACGCTGGAGATTATGAAGAAGATAGTAGATTCTTTGCAAATGTAGATAATCAACAAAATGTATTTGCAGCTTATACACAATATGGAAACGCAATTGGAGAAAAATTTCAATACTTCGCAGGTTTACGTTTAGAGAGTTCTGATATGAAAATCAAAAACTACACAAGCGGAGAAAATATTTCAAAAAAATATACAGATTTATTCCCAACATTAACGTTGAATTATAAGTTTACTGAGAAAAACGAATTACAATTAAGTTATTCTCGTCGTGTTCGTCGTCCAATGGGATTCATGTTAATGCCTTTCTTTTCTGCAACAGATGATAGAAATGTAAGAAATGGTAATCCAGATCTTAATCCTACTTATACAAATTCATACGAGTTAGCTTATATCACAACTGTAGGAAAGTTGATGGTAACGCCAAGTTTATTTTACCAAAGAACAACTGATATGATTAATCAGTTTCAACGTAAAAATTATAACGATAACGGAGATGAAGTATTTATTACAAAACCAATCAACATTGGTGATGAAGATCGTTATGGTTTAGATTTAACAGCGACTTACAAACCAGCTAAATGGTGGAGTTTGATGTTCAATGTAAATTTATTTGGATACAATAGAACAGGTTTCTACGAAGAAACAAACGTTGTAAAAGATCCTGTAACAGGAGTAGAAAGTACAAAAGTAGATACGCAAGATTTCTCTGGAGACGGATTTAGTTCTCGTGGACGTTTGTCTTCTAACTTTATATTACCTGCAGATTTCAAAATTCAGGTTGCTGGAAATTACATGGGAAGCATGAAAACGGCTCAACAAAAAATTGAAGATAATTTGTCAATGGATTTTTCTTTATCAAAAGATTTATTCAACAAACAAGCTACATTATCTTTAAATATTCGTGACGTGTTCAACTCAAGAAAAAGAGAATCTACTACTTATGGAGCAGATTACACTAATTACGAAAGTATGCGTTGGATGAAACGTTCAATTAACTTATCGTTTACATATCGTTTTAAGAAAACAAACGAAAGAGAAAAGAATAAACAACAACGCCCAGATGGAGAAGAAATGGGAGGTGGAGAAGAAATGCAAATGCAAGCAGCTTCTTAAGAGTTTGAAAATAATCGATAAAAAAATGGATCGCAATTGCGATCCATTTTTTTATCATTTTGAATGAAAACGAATTATTTGTTTTTTAACAAATCACGAATTTCAGCCAATAATTCTTCTTGTGTTGGTCCTGCAGGAGCTGGTTCTTCAGCAGGGGCTTCTTTTTTCAATTTGTTAATTCCTTTAATCATTACGAATAAAGCAAATGCAACAACTATAAAAGAAATAGCAGCAGCTAAAAAGCTACCATATTTAATTGCAGTCCCTGGTATTACTAATGCAGCTAAATTTTCAGCGTCAATAGCTTTCAAGGCTGGATTTAAAATGGCTGGCGTAATGATATCTTCAACTAAAGAAGTAACAATTTTACCAAAGGCACCACCGATAACTACACCGACAGCTAAATCTACTACGTTACCTTTTACTGCAAACTCTTTAAATTCTTTAAAAAATCCCATAAGTCTATAATTTATTTCTAAGTTTATAATAATTCTAAGGTTGATTGATATCTAATCTATTTTTAGAAGAGATAAATAAGTATAAACCGATTAACATAAAAGGAATACTTAAGATTTGACCATTGTTTAATCCTATATTCAACATTTGAGCAACTGCTTCTTCTCCTTGATTTTCTTTATAGAACTCAACAACAAATCGTATTAAAAATAATAAAAATAAGAATATGCCTAACAAAGCTCCCAAATATTTTGTCTTATCTGTTTTGTTGTACATATAAAGCATAATAATTCCTAAGATAACATATCCAATCGCTTCATAAATTTGAGCTGGATGACGAGGAATTACTTCTCCATATCCCAAACTTTGTTGATGAAATTTTACTGCCCAAGGTAATTCTGATGCTTTTCCTACAATTTCTGAGTTGTAAAAATTTCCAATTCGAACCGCAGCTCCACCAAAAGGAACAACAACAGCAATACGGTCTAACAACCACAATACATTACGATGCAAATATTTTCTACTAAATAAATAGGAAGTTAAAATTACACCTAATGCAGCTCCGTGACTTGCAAGTCCACTAAATCCTACAAATTCGTAATCTTGTAATAATCCAAAGAAAGCACTTTGTCCTGGTGAGTGTTGTACAGGTAAGAAAACTTCGATTGGTCGTTCAATAAACGCAGCAGGATCATAAAAAATATATTCTCCGAGTCTTGCACCTACAATTGCTCCAATAAATGTGTAAAGGAATAAAGGGTCAAGTAATTCTTTTTTCTGATTTTCTTTCTTGAAAATATTTGACATCAAATACCAGCCTACGACAAAGGCGACTATCCAACATAAACTGTAAATATGTACTTTGAATCCTGCTATTTCAAATAAATAAGGTTTTGGATTCCAATCGATAAACGAAATTAAGTTAATCATTAATTTTTCTTTTTAGGTACAGGGTCGTATCCATGTCCTCCCCAAGGATGACAGCGACCAATTCTTTTTGTTCCGAGCCACAAACCTTTTAGCAAACCATGTTCTTTTAGCGCCTCTATCATATAAGAAGAGCAAGTTGGTTGATATCTACAATTGCTTCCCATCCAAGGAGAAATCGCTAATTGATAAAATCTTACCAACAGAATAAATGGTGTAACCAAAATTTTGTTCATCTCACAAAGTTAATCAATAACCGAAATAAAAAAGAATCAATCTAAAAAGTTTATGCTTTTGCAGATTGATTCTCTATACGATACGTGCTTAACGCATATTATTTTTTAGTATAACTCGCTGGATCTAATGCTTTGTAAGACCAGTTTTGTAAAAACTCTAACACAACTTTCGGATCATGTCCTTTCACTTCTTTGCTTTCAAGATAAGCTGAGTTTTGTGTGTGAATTAAATTTCCTTTCTCATCTAAAATTACAAAAACAGGAAATCCAAAACGCTCTGGATGTTTCAATGCAGCTAATGTTTCTTCGTTTTTATTTTTTGGAGAATAATTTACATGAACCACTTCATAATTATTCGCAATATAATCTTTTACTTCTTGATTTTCTTTTATCAATTTATCAAACATCACACACCAAGCGCACCAATTACCACCAATTTGCAATAAAACGTGTTTCTTTTCTGCAGAAGCTTTTTGTACCGCATTCGCAATATCTACTTTCGGATTTGCTTCTTCGCTATAAATTTTTGGTTTTTCAGTTTGTTGACCAAATGCAAAACTTAATGATAAAATCATTAAGCTAAAAAACATAGTTAATTTTTTCATTTCAAATTCTAAATATTAAGTCGAATTTACAATAAAAAATTATGCCGAAAACGTTTTTCTACGAATTAATAATCGTGTAGTATAAATTTAGTTTTTCTTGAACAGAATTTATTTCATTATTTTTTTCGTTTTGATTAAATTGATTAATCATATTGATTGAGAATTTTGATTCAAATTCTAAACGGTCCAATTCTATTTCATAAAAATTAATTTGATGATGAATTTGTGTGAAATAATAATTCACCAATTCAACATACATCAATCTAAGTTCTTGATTTACTCTGATAAATTCTACAAATTCTTGCAATTCGACCAAAAACTCAATCATTTGTTTATTGATTTCTGATTGTTTATCTTTTAGTTCAATCTTTTTCAAATAATCAGTTGATAAAGCAATTTTATCACCCAAAAGTTGGTGCTTTCTTGTTAAAATTAAAGCACATTCTAACGCTTTCTTCATCATTTTAATTTTTATTCTAACACAAAGAAAATAAATCTAAATGCCAAAATATGTCGCCCAAAAAATCATTCATTTTGACAAAACATTCCCTAACTTTGAAATCTAAACAAGATTTTATGAATGCGCCTTTAGCTGAAAGAATGCGTCCAAAAACGCTTGAAGAATACATTAATCAAAAGCATTTGGTGGGCGAAAACGGACCAATAAAAATGATGTTGCAACATGATATGATTGCTTCGATGATTTTTTGGGGACCGCCAGGGACAGGAAAAACGACACTAGCTCAATTGATTTCCGAATTAACTGATCGACCATTTTATACGTTGAGCGCCATAAATTCTGGTGTGAAAGAAGTACGTGAAGTAATTGAAAAAGCAAAGAATCAAAATTTGTTTTCGGGAACAAAAAATCCTATTTTATTTATAGATGAAATTCATCGTTTCAATAAATCACAACAAGATAGTTTGTTGGGAGCGGTAGAAACTGGTTTGGTGACGTTGATTGGAGCAACAACCGAAAATCCAAGTTTCGAAGTTGTACCAGCTTTGCTTTCGCGTGCGCAAGTTTATGTATTGAAACATCTCGAAAAAGAAGATTTAGTTGATTTAATCGAACGAGCTATAAAAAAAGATACGGTTTTATCTAAATTAAATATTGAATTAGTTGAAACAAATGCATTATTAAGATATTCGGGAGGTGATGCAAGAAAATTATTGAATGGTTTGGAGTTGGTAATTAATAGTTTTTCTCCAACTGATAAAATCATCATCAACGATGAAATTGTGCATGAACGTATTCAGCAAAATTTAGCGCGTTATGATAAAACGGGTGAACAACATTATGATATTATTTCAGCTTTTATCAAATCGATTCGTGGTTCAGATCCAAATGGAGCGGTTTATTGGTTAGCTCGAATGATTGAAGGTGGTGAAGATTTGAAATTTATTGCGCGAAGAATGTTGATTTCAGCTTCCGAAGATGTGGGAAATGCAAATCCAACAGCGATGATTTTGGCGAATAATACATTTCAAGCTGTTTCGGTGATTGGTTATCCAGAATCTCGTATTTTATTGAGTCAATGTGCGGTTTATTTAGCAAATTCTCCAAAAAGTAATGCAACTTATTTAGCGATTGGTAAAGCGCAACAAGTTGTGAAACAAACAGGGGATTTACCTGTTCCGTTGCATTTACGAAATGCACCAACTAAGTTGATGAAAGATTTGGATTATGGAAAAGAATATAAATATTCGCACGATTTTCCAGGAAATTTTGCTGAACAAGAATTTTTACCAAATGAAATTTCGGGGACGACTTTTTATGAGCCAGGAAATAATAAGCGAGAACAAGTGGATAAACAATCGCTGAATCAAAAGTGGAAAGGTAAGTATGGATACTAAAAATAAAAATCTCAGTTAATCAAGTTTAACTGAGATTTTAAGGTTTGGTTGATTTTTTTGGTTTAGATTGGTTTTATATGATAATAGGTTGGTGATTGTATATATACAAGGTTTGTGCCAAAACTTAATAAAAAGTAAAAAATTGATTAAAAAAAAGAAAAAATTAAAGTTTTTCGATTTAAAAAAGGAATTTATATTTATAAAATAAAGAAAATGAAACAAATACAAATTATAAACGGACCTAATTTAAATTTACTTGGCGTTCGCGAACCAGAGATTTATGGAACACAAACTTTCGAAGATTTTTTTGAAAATGAATTGAGAAAGCAATTTCCAGAAGTTTCGTTGCATTATTTTCAATCAAATCACGAAGGAGATATTATTGATAAATTGCACGAAATTGGTTTTAAATATGACGGAATTATCTTGAATGCTGGTGCGTATACGCATTATTCGTATGCGATTGCAGATGCGATAAAAGCGATTACGACTAAAGTGATAGAAGTTCATATTTCGGATATTTATGCGCGCGAAGATTTCAGAAAAAATAGTGTAACAGGTGAAAGTTGTCTAAAAATTATTTCAGGAAAAGGTTTACCAGGTTATGTTGAAGCTGTGAATAATTTTGTGAAATAATTAATAATCATTATCTTAACAAGATTAAAATCTATTACCTATGGATAAAATTATTTTAGGATTAATCTTTGGATTAACCATTATTAGCTGTAATTCGAAAGCTGATAAAAACAATACAGAGCAAAAAGCTCAGGCAATGACGGCTTGTGAACAAGCGGCAATAACACCAGGGATATCTGCGGCTAAAAAAGAGCTGATTACAAAATATTGTGACTGTTCGACAGATAAAATGATGGATGAATTTACATATACAGAAATGATGCAAATGAATAATCCAACACCTGAATTACAAGAACGATTAATGAAATTAATAGAACCTTGTATCAATGATTTGAAAACAAAATCTGCTGAATTAGGAGAGTAATAAACAAAAAAGTCGGAACTATGTTCCGACTTTTTTAATATTCTTTTTTGTATTGTTCTTTCTTAAACTCGTCTACAAGATGTTCGTTCAAACTATCAATGTAGCCTAAGATTTCTAATTTACCAATTTTACTCGAAGCCGAACTTGTAAATATTTTTGGTAATTCTTCCCAAGTTTTTAATAACTCGTTTTTGTAGTGATTCAAGTTTTTTTGCATTTGTGTACTCGTTAGTTTGTCTAATTTTGTAAACACAATCGCAAACGGAATTTGTTTGTTTCCTAACCATTCCATAAACTGTAAATCTATTTTTTGAGGCGTGTGTCGAGAATCAATCAATAAAAAAACATTGACCAAGTTTTTACGAAACTCAATGTAATCATAAATCATTTTATTGAAACCACCACGAACACCTTTTGGTGCTTTAGCAAAACCATAACCTGGTAAATCGGCTAAATACCAAGTATCGTCCATTTCGAATGTATTAATCAATTGAGTTTTACCTGGAGTTGCAGAAGTTTTAGCTAATGCTTTTTTATCTGCTAACATATTGATTAATGATGATTTTCCAACATTAGAACGCCCAATAAATGCGTATTCTGGTTTGAAAGGATCTGGACAATCTGTATATTTTTGCGAACTTTTTACGAATTCAGCTTTTTTAATCATAATTATGCTTTAGTGGCTGGATCTAATTGTTTTTCGATTAGCCATTTGTATAAAATTTCGTTGAATAATTCAGGGTGTTCCATCATTGGAGCGTGCCCACATTTATCAATCCAAAATAAAGAAGCGTCTGGTAATTCTTCTTCAAATTCTATTGCAACTTCTGGTGGAGTTACATTATCTTGTTTTCCCCAAATCAAACAAACAGGCATTTTGATGTCTTTTAAATCATCTTTCATGTTAGATTTGATCGCGTCTCTTGCGATATATAAAGTTTTGATAGCTTTATTTCTGTCATTTACAGTGTCAAAAACATCATCTACAATTTCTTTTGTAGCGATAGCAGGATCGTAAAAAACTTCGCGCGTTTTACGTTCTACATATTCGTAATTACCACGTTTTGGATAAGTTTCTCCAAAAGATTTTTCGTACAAACCAGAACTTCCTGTTAAACAAAGTGCTTTTACATATTCTGGATGTCTGTGACAAACCATCAAACCAATATGTCCTCCTAAAGAATTTCCAACTAAAATAGCTGGTTCTTTAACGACTTCTTCAATAAAATTTGCAACATGTTTTGCAATATTTTTGATATTAGTATTGATGACAGATAAAGAATATAATGGCAATTCTGGTGCGAAAACCTTATATCCTCTTTGTGCATAATAATTTGTAAGTGAGCTGAAATTGCTAAGTTCACCCATTAATCCATGAAGCAAAACAATTGGTTGTCCTTCTCCTTCTTCTATGTAAGAGAACTTATCTTTTTTCTTTAAGCTAAAAAACATTTACTCGATATTAAGTCGACAAATTTAATTAATTATATTTTTTATTTCGTGGTTTATATGAAAAACTTTAACAATCCATATTAATCACTTATCAAAACAAGGTCTATATAAACATTATTTCTCATTTTATACATGGGGTTAGCGTTAGAAAAAACATAACTATCTGATACTAAATTTTAAATTGTTGATAACTATTTCAATAAAAGTGGTAAAAAATGGTAATTTGTGGTAATATTTTATTTATTTTTGGAAAAATTCTATCATGAATTCATTAATTGGAACATATGAGTGTAAGGTAGATACAAAGGGTAGGCTCCCAATACCAGCGGGTTTGAAGAAACAACTTGCTGAATGTTTGGAAGATGGCTTTGTGTTGAAAAGATCTGTGTTTCAAAATTGTTTAGAGCTGCATCCAATGAAAGAATGGGAAAAAGTGATGAATGATTTGAATAAATTGAATCGATTTGTGAAGAAAAACAATGATTTTATTAGAATTTTTACGGCTGGATTAAAAATTGTCGAAGTTGATGCAAATGGAAGGCTACAGATTTCAAAAGATTTAGTGAAATTTGCAGAAATTAATAAAGAAGTTGTTCTGAATTCTTCTGTAAACATGATCGAGATTTGGGATAAAGACAAATATGAAGAGTCGATTAATGTAGACGATTTAGATTTTGCTTCTTTGGCAGAAGATGTAATGGGAAATTTAGGAGAAGATGAGTGAATATCATAATCCGGTATTATTAAAAGATAGTGTTGATGCGTTAATTATTAACGAATCAGGTATATATGTAGATTGTACGTTCGGGGGTGGAGGACACTCACGTGAAATATTAAGTCGTTTGGATAAAAATGGGAAATTATTTTCATTTGATCAAGATGTAGATGCGGTTCGCAATAAAATTGATGATGATCGATTTGAGTTAGTTGAACAAAATTTTAGATTCTTGAAAAATAATTTAAGATTTCGTGGAATAAAACAAGTTGATGGTGTTTTGGGTGATTTGGGAGTTTCTTCTCATCAGTTTGATACACCAGAACGTGGTTTTTCAACTCGTTTTGATGGAGAATTGGATATGCGAATGAATCAGAATGCAAAATTATCTGCCAAAACAATTATTAACGAATACGAAGAAGAAGATCTTGCGCGTGTTTTTTATGATTTTGGAGAATTGCAAGGTTCGTATCGTTTGGCAAGAGAAGTTGTGAAAGCAAGAGCGGATAAACAAATCAATACAATTGATGAATTGAAGCAGATTTTTTCATT
Organism: Empedobacter sp. UBA5987; assembly: GCF_002429865.1. Taxonomy (NCBI): domain Bacteria; kingdom Pseudomonadati; phylum Bacteroidota; class Flavobacteriia; order Flavobacteriales; family Weeksellaceae; genus Empedobacter; species Empedobacter sp. UBA5987. The sequence goes on along the minus strand of NZ_DJBB01000047.1, from coordinate 196,550 downwards.
CATTCCAAAAATGAAAGAAAATAAATTTTTCGCTCAAATGTTTCAGGCTTTACGTATCGAAGCAAATGATGAAATGGCTGCATTGAAAGAGATGTTGACGCAATGTGGAGAAGTTATAAAACCAGGTGGTCGCTTGGTGATTATTTCGTATCATTCGTTAGAAGATCGCTTAACAAAACGCTACATGAAAAACGGAATGTTTGAAGGTGAACCAGAGCGTGATGTTTTTGGAAATTGGTCGGCGCCTTTCAAACCTTTACAATCAAAGGTGATTGTGCCAACGCAAGAAGAAATTAATGAAAATCCAAGAGCGCGTAGTGCGAAAATGCGTATTGCGGTTCGTAATGAGGATTAAGAAATAGGAATGGCAAAAAAGAAAAAAATATTACCAGAGAAAAAAACTTTTATAGGTTTGTTGAGAGGTGAGTTTTTAATCAAAACTGGCTCAGAACAAAACTGGAAGTTTATGTTGTATCTGGTAGGTTTGGCTTTTTTGAGTATTTCGAGTTCGCATTTAGTTGATCGAAAAGTGGTTCGCATCGCTGAGTTGCAAGATAAAGTAGAAGATTTAAAATCTCAATATACAGATAAGCATCGCGATTTGATGCGTATGCAATTAGAAACGGAAATTTTGGAGCGTACAGCAGTGTATGGTTTGAAAATTCCAGATAAACAACCTTATTATATAGTAGACAAAGTTTATGACGAAGTCAGCGAAAAATAAAAACAATATTGTCATCAAAGGATGGGTATTTGCCGGCGCACTTGCGATTTGGGCCATCTTTATTGTTGTTTTTATGTTTCGAATTAATATTGTAGAAGGGGTTGAATTAGAGCGTTTTGCTGAAAAGAATAATTTTAGATTAGATACCGTTACGGCGGAGCGTGGTAATTTATATGCTTCTAATGGTGCATTAATGGCTACAACTGTTACAAAACACAATGTTTATGTGGATTTGACGGTGATCAAAGATGAATTATTCAAAACAGAAATGCACAATCTTGCCGATTCTTTAGGTAAGATGTTTACAAAATCTCCCTCTTATTTTTACGACAAATTTTCTACAGAACGTAAAAAGAAAAATCGTTACATGATGTTGGTGAAAGATTTGGATTATGAGCAATATCAACGCATCAAAAAATTTCCAATCTTCAACAAAGGTCAAAACAAAGGTGGATTTATTCATGAAACTGAGTCAAAACGAGAGTTAATTGTTCAAGATATTGGTGTTCGTACAATTGGTTACGATGATCAACGCGGAAAAGTTGGATTAGAAGGAGCTTATTCTGATTTATTAAGCGGTATTGAAGGACGTCGTTGGGAACAATTTATGGGACGCGGTAAATGGAAACCAATGAAAAGTTGGGAGCAAGAGCCTCAAGCAGGTTCATCTGTTTACACAACAATAGATGCCGATTTACAAATGGTTGCTTATGATGCTTTGTACAAACAACTTTCTGAATTTGAGGCGCAACACGGAAGTGTCGTTGTAATGGAAGTTCAGACAGGAAAAGTTCGTGCAATTGTGAATTTATCTCGCAAAAAAGACGGAACATATATCGACGATTATAACTATGCGGTTGGTGAAGCTGCGGAGCCAGGATCTACTTTCAAAACAGTTTCGTTGCTAGCTGCAATGGATGATGGTTTTATCAATAAAAATTCGACAGTAGAAACGGGAGGTGGAAGTTATAAATTCTATGGTCGTACGATTACAGATACACACGGATACGGAACATTGACTGTAGATGGCGTGATGAAAAAATCGTCTAACATTGGTACAGCTAAAATTATAAATAAATATTACGGAGAAAATCCAAAAGCTTTCTTCAAAAAAATGGATAAATGGCATATGACTTCGCCTCTTGGAGTTGATATTCTTGGAGAAGGAAGTCCAATTATGCACCGTCCAGATAGTAAATCTTGGAGTAATATTACGTTACCTGTAATGGGTTATGGATATGGTTTACAGTTAACTCCAATTCAAATTGTGACTTTCTACAACGCAGTGGCAAATAATGGTAGAATGTTGAAACCATTATTTATGGATAAAATCACACGTAAAGGTGAACCTGATAAAATTTTCGAACCTGTTGTTTTAGTAGATCAACTAACTTCTTTGGAAAATGTAAAACAGATGCAAGAAATGCTTCGTGGTGCAGTAGAACAAGGAACGGGACGTATTATTAGTAATAGTAATTACGATATTGCTGGTAAAACTGGTACTGCTCGTGTTGATTATTGGAAGCGAGATGGTAAAGGAATGCAATATCGTGCTTCATTTGCAGGATATTTTCCAGCAGAAAAACCAAAGTATTCTTGTATCGTAGTTGTGCACAAACCAAATACAGCCAAAGGGTTTTATGGAGGTAGTGTAACTGCTCCGGTTTTTAAGAAAATTGCCGATTGGGTATATTCAAAAACTCCCATACCTTTGCCACGCGATTTAGTAAAAAAGAACGCGGTGAAAGAGTTTAAAAAAGGAGATGATATTAATGTTAGTAATTCTAAAAATATAGTGCCAAATGTGACTGGTCATACAGGATCTAAAGCAATTCCGGTATTAGAAAATTTAGGATTAGATGTACAATATTCAGGGTTTGGAAAAGTAACAAATCAATCCATTCCTGCGGGAACAAGATTTAAGAAGGGTGAGACAATTTATTTAATGTTGGAAGGATGAGAAATTTAGTTGATTTATTATATAAAGTTTCCATCTCAGAAACGATTGGTTCAACAAAAGTTGAAGTCAATAATATTCAATTTGATTCAAGAAAAGTATCAAACGATGATGTTTTTGTTGCTGTATATGGAGTTACAGTTGACGGTCATCAGTATATAGAAAAAGCGATTGGTTTAGGTGCTAAAGCAATTGTTTGCGAAGTTTTGCCAGAAAATTTAGTTGAAGGAGTAACGTATGTGAAAGTTGAAAATTCAACGATTGCATTAGGAATTTTAGCTTCTAACTTTTATGGAAATCCAACAAAAGATTTAAAACTTGTTGGAGTTACAGGTACGAATGGAAAAACAACAACGACAACTTTGTTGTACGAAGTGTTTACAAAATTAGGTTATGCTTGTGCATTAATTTCGACGATTAAAATTGTAATTGATGGTGAAGTGATTCCTTCTACCCATACAACGCCAGATATTTTGACATTGAACAAAATGTTTCGCGAAGCGGTAGATAGAGGATGCGAATTTGCTTTTATGGAAGTTTCTTCGCACGGAATTCATCAAAATAGAATTGCGGGTTTGCATTTCGAAGTGGCTGGATTTACGAATATCACACACGATCATTTAGATTATCACAAAACGTTTGTAAATTATCTTGCAGCAAAAAAGAAATTCTTCGACGATTTACCAAAAACGTCTACGGCAATTTCGAATGCAGATGATAAAAACGGAAAAGTAATGCTTCAGAATACAGTTGCTACGAAAAAATTGTATGCGCTAAAAACTGATGCAGATTTTAAAGGAAAAATTATTGAACACCAATTTGATGGAATGCAATTAGAATTCAATGGAAAAGAATTCTGGACATCATTAATTGGTCAATTCAATGCATATAATTTATTATTAGTTTTTGGTGTAGCGTCAATTTTAGGACAAGATGAGTTAGAAGTCTTAAAAGCGTTGAGCTCACTAGGAAATGTTGATGGTCGTTTTCAAACATTCAAAACAGAATCAGGAATTATCGTAATCGTAGATTATGCACATACGCCTGACGCATTAGAAAATGTTTTGGATACAATAGAAGGAATTCGTACCAAAAACGAAAAACTAATAACAATTGTAGGTTGTGGTGGAGATCGCGATAAAACAAAACGTCCAGAAATGGCGGATATCGCGAGCGAAAAATCTAATCTTGCCATTTTTACATCAGATAATCCAAGAACCGAAGATGCAGAAGTAATTCTTCGCGAGATGGAAGTTGGTGTAAAAGCGCAATTTTATAATCGCACCTTGAAGATTACAGATCGAAAAGAAGCTATAAAAACAGCACTTAAAATGGCCGAACCAAAAGATATTATTTTGATTGCGGGTAAAGGTCACGAGACGTATCAAGAAATTAACGGAGTAAGAACACATTTTTCTGATGTAGAAGTTGCATCAGAATTGAGTAAAATATTGAACAAATAAAGAATGTTATACAATTTATTTGATTATTTAGAAGGTATCCATTTTCCAGGTGCGCGTATGTTTCAATACACGTCTTTCCGCGCGGGAATGGCAATTTTATTGGCAATGTTCATCAGTTTGTTTTACGGAAAAAGAATCATCAGTTATTTACGTAAAGAACAAATGGGCGAAATTGTTCGTGATTTAGGTTTGAAAGGACAAATCGAAAAAGCAGGAACGCCAACAATGGGTGGTTTAATCATCATTTTGGCAACGTTAATTCCGACTTTACTTTTTGCGAGATTAGATAATATTTACATAATCATTTTGTTGGTTTCAACAATTTGGTTGGGTGTGATTGGTTTTTTAGATGATTACATCAAAGTTTTTAGAAAAAACAAAGAAGGTTTACAAGGTAAATTTAAAATTTTAGGACAAGTTGGTCTTGGAGTTGTAGTTGGATTAATGCTTTATTTCAGTCCAACAGTTACTGTAAAACATCAAGAAAATAGAGTAAAAAAAGCTGTAGGAATAGAACAAACAGAATACAACCGACAAATAAAATTTGGTCCAGAAGAAAAAACATTAGAAACGACAATGCCTTTTGTAAAAGGAAATGAATTCAACTATTCTGATATTTTGTTTTGGATGGATGCGCAAGATCGACCAACATGGGCAGTTGCAGCGATTTTTATTTTTGCGGTAATTTTTATCATTACAGCAGTATCGAATGGAGCAAATTTAACAGATGGAATCGACGGTTTAGCAGCAGGTAGTTCGGCTGTGATTATGGCGGCAATCTCGATGTTTGTTTTCGTTTCCGGAAATTTAATGTTCGCCGATTATTTGAACATTATGTTTATTCCGCGTTCAGAAGAAGTCTTGATTTTCTGTGGAGCTTTCCTTGGAGGTTTGATCGGATTTATTTGGTATAATACCTATCCAGCTCAAGTGTTCATGGGAGATACAGGAAGTTTAACAATCGGAGGAATTATTGCTGTTTTAGCAATTATCGTTCGTAAAGAATTATTATTACCAATTTTGTGTGGAATATTTTTCGCAGAAAGTTTATCAGTAATGTTACAGGTGTCTTATTTCAAGTACACGAAAAAGAAATTTGGTGAAGGTCGTAGAATCTTTTTGATGTCTCCTCTACATCACCATTTTCAGAAGTTAGGTTATCATGAAAGTAAAATCGTGGTGCGTGCAATTATCATCGGAATCATTTTAGCGGTAATTAGTATTATTACCTTAAAGATTAGATAAAAAATGAAAAGATTAGTCGTTTTAGGAGGAGGAGAAAGTGGCGTAGGAACAGCTATTCTTGCGAAGAAAGAAAACTTTGATGTTTTTCTTTCGGACATGGGACAAATAAAAGACAAGTATAAACAACTTTTGGAGGAGCACGGAATTGCTTATGAAGAAGGTCAGCACACAGAAGAATTAATTCTGAATGCGGATGAAGTAATGAAAAGTCCAGGTATTCCAAAAAAATCAGCGCTAATTCAGAAATTAGAAGCGAAAGGAATTTCAATTATTTCTGAAATTGAATTTGCGTCTCGTTATACAGATGCAAAAATTATTGCGATTACAGGATCTAATGGAAAAACAACAACAACAAGTTTGATGTTCCATATCCTAAAGCAAGCTGGATTAAATGTAGGATTAGGTGGCAACATCGGAAAAAGTTTTGCAAAATCTGTAGCTGAAGATAACTTCGATTATTATGTACTAGAAGTAAGTAGTTTTCAGTTAGATGATATCAAAATAGATTTCAAACCGTATGTTGCAATTTTACTGAACATTACACCAGATCATTTAGACCAATACAATTATCAGTTTGATTTGTATGCAAAGGCTAAATTCAGAATTACTGAAAACCAAGATGAAAACGATTATTTTATCTACAATTTGGATGATCCAAAAACAATGGAGATGATTGATAAGATTGATATTCGAGCTCATCGCAAACCGTTCACAATGATGGATGCAACAAATGAAGCATACGCAAACAATGAATTGTTCCGTGTGAACGATTCGAATGGTGATTTTACAATGTTAGTGAATGATTTAGGATTAATTGGTAAACACAATGTTTCTAATTCATTGGCTGCGGCTGTAGCTGCAAAAATTATTGATATCAATAATGAGGAACTAAAAAAGAGTTTGTCTGATTTTAAATCGGTTGAACATCGTTTAGAGCCTGTTTTGACAATTGGAGGAATAGATTTTATCAACGATTCTAAAGCAACAAATGTGAATGCAACATATTTTGCTTTGGAAAGTATGACGAAACCAGTTGTTTGGATTGTTGGAGGAACTGATAAAGGAAACGATTACAACGAAGTTTTACCTTTCGTGAAAAAGAAAGTGAAAGCAATTGTTTGTTTAGGTGTTGATAACGCAAAAATTGTTGATTTTTTCAGTCCATATATCGATACAATTGTTGAAACAAATACAATGAAAGATTGTGTAGAACAATCATATAAATTAGCAACAAAAGGAGAAACGGTTCTTCTGTCACCAGCTTGTGCAAGTTTCGATTTGTTCAAAGGTTACGAAGATCGTGGAGATCAATTTAAAGAAAACGTACGCAAATTATAATAACATAACCAACCAATGTCTAACATCGTACAAAAATATTTTAAAGGCGATAAACCGCTTTGGGCTTTCATTTTATTGTTAGCACTATTTTCGTTCTTACCTGTTTATTCTGCAAGTTCTAACTTGGTGTATACGGTAGGATCGGGAACTATTTTTGGGCATTTAGGTAAGCACGCTGTGATTTTATTAATTGGTTTATTTATCATTTATGGATTACAACGTATTGATTATCGTTGGTTTGGTTTGTTTGCTTTAACAGCGGTTGTTATACTTTCTGGAGTTTTGGCAATAACACTCGTACAAGGACAAACCATTGGAGGTGCAAATGCTGCGCGTTGGTTAACTATTCCAGGGACTGGAATTGGTATTCAGCCTTCGATGATTGCTTCGCAAGCGTTGTTGATTTATATAGCTCGTTATTTAACAAAAAATAGAGACAAAGAATATACATGGAAAAATACAGCAGTTCCATTATTCTTACCAATTATTGTAATTGTAGGATTAATCTTTCCTTCTAATGGTTCAACAGCGTTGATGTTAGCTGGAATGTGCGGAATATTGTTGATTATTGGTGGATTTCCATTCAAATATTTATTTACAATTGCCGGAGTAGGTTTAATACTCGGTGGCGGATTCGTGTGGATGGCTTTATCTCGACCAGATTTAGTAACAAATTCTCGTGTGCACACATGGATGTCACGTATCGAGAAATTTAATGACGATTCTGGATTAGAAAGTTATCAAGTTTTACACGCAAAAGCTGCAATTGCGAGAGGATTGAATGAAATGGCTGGACCAGGAAAAAGTGTTTTCAAACAAACTTTACCGCAGTCATCATCCGATTTTATCTTCGCGATTATTGTAGAAGAATATGGTGCAATTGGTGCAATTCTATTAATCGGAATTTTCCTTCTGATTTTAATACGGATTTGTATCATCGCATCTAAAATTCATACCGTTTTTGGTACGCTACTTGTATTTGCAGTGGGCTTACCAATTATTATACAAGCGATGGTAAACATGGCGGTAGCGGTTAATTTAATTCCTGTAACAGGGCAACCATTGCCAATGATTAGTTACGGAGGAACATCCATTTGGATGACATGTATTTCGTTCGGAATAATTTTGAGTGTAAGTACTCAGATTAAATCGCAAGAAGAATTAGAACAAGATAGAAAAGTATTAAGTGAAGAATACATCGAAGACATCGCCTAAAGTTTTAATAAGCGGCGGAGGAACAGGTGGACATATTTATCCAGCCATTGCAATTGCAGACGAAATAAAACGTCGTTTGCCAGATGCACAAATTTTGTTCGTTGGAGCAGAAGGAAGAATGGAAATGGAAAAAGTGCCAAAAGTTGGGTATGACATAAAAGGTTTACCAATTTCTGGATTTGATAGAAGTAACATGAAAGCGAATTTAAAGTTCCCTTTCAAATTGATAAAAAGTTTAAATCTTGCAAAGAAAATCTACAAAGATTTTCAGCCAGATTTAGCTGTTGGTACAGGAGGTTATGCAAGTGGACCAATGTTGTGGGTAGCGGGAAGTAAAAATGTTCCGATTTTATTACAAGAACAGAATTCGTTTCCAGGAGTTACCAACAAAATTTTGAAAAATAAAGCTAGTGCTATTTGTACAGCTTACGAAGGAATTTCTCAGTTTCCGCAAGAAAAAGTGCATTACACAGGAAATCCTATTCGTGCCGAAATTTTTCAAAATTTACCTTCAAAAGCAGAAGCAATTTCAGCTTTTGGATTAGATCCAGAAAAACCAACTATTTTATCAGTTGGTGGTTCACAAGGATCAAGAGCAATGAACAATGCTTGGTTAGAAAACCTTGACGAATTTGTTGCAAGTGGTGTTCAGTTGATTTGGCAAACAGGAAAGTTAGATTATCAAAAAATCAAAAATTTGGTTGGCGATAAATATCCAACGATTCATGTAACCGAATTTATTTACAACATGAAAGATGCGTATGCAGCTTCGGATATGATTGTTTCTCGCGCAGGAGCAATGGCGATTTCTGAATTGTGTATTGTTGGTAAAGCAACTATTTTGCTTCCATTGCCAACAGCGGCAGAAGATCATCAAACCAAAAATGCACAAGCATTGGTTGAGAAAGATGCAGCGATTATGGTAAAAGATGTAGATGCAAAACAAATTTTAGTCAAAGAAGTAATTGCTTTGGCGAACAATGAAGAATTAAAAAATAAATTATCTCAAAACATTAAGCAATTAGGGAAACCGAATGCGACAAAAGAGATTGTAGATATATTATTGAATTTATTATAATGAATATTTTAGATAAAACATATTATTATTTCATCGGTGCAGGAGGAATCGGAATGAGTGCTTTGGAACGTTTCTTCAAGTCAATCGGAAAAGAAGTTGTAGGTTATGACAAAACACAAACCGAGTTAACAACTGAATTGATTGCTGAAGGAATTGATATTCATTTTGAAGATAACATCGAGTTAATTCCAGCAGGAATTAATCCAAAAAATACGTTGGTAATTTATACGCCAGCAGTACCAAAAGATCATTCAGAACTAAATTATTTTTTAGTGAATGATTTTAAAGTCATGAAGCGTTCAGAAGTGTTAGGTGAAATTACCAAACATACATACAATATTGGTGTTGCGGGAACACATGGAAAAACAACGACTTCATCTATTTTAGGACATATCCTAAAAGTTGCAAATGTAGAATGCACAGCTTTTTTAGGTGGTATTGCAGAAAATTATGATTCGAATATCATCTTAAATGGATCTAAATATACAGTTGCAGAAGCCGATGAATTTGACCGTTCTTTTTTACGTCTTTCTCCAAAATTAGCGATTATCACAAGTGATGATGCAGATCATTTGGATATTTATGGTGAGCGTGATGAAGTGAAAAAATCGTTTCAAGAATTTGCGGCAATTGTGGAAGAAAAATTATTTGTTCACAAAGGTTTGCCTTTCGACGGAGCTTTTACGTATGGAGTAGATTTGGACGCAGATTATGATGGGCACAATGTAAGAATTATTGATGGACATTATGTATTTGATGTAAAAACACCAAACGGTTCATTGACAGATGTTGGAATTTTATTACCAGGACATCACAATATGGAAAATGCGGTTGCGGCTTTAGCTGTTGCAGATTACATGGGTGTTCCACATGATAAAATTAAAGAAGCTTTATCAACTTTTGTTGGAGTTAAAAGACGTTTTAATCGTTTCGAAGCAAATGGAAAAATTTACATCGACGATTATGCACATCATCCAACAGAATTGAATGCAGCAATTCGTTCAGTTCGTGAACTTTATCCGGGTAAAAAAGTGTTGGGAGTATTTCAGCCTCACTTATTTACACGTACAAGAGATTTCGCAGAAGAGTTTGGACAAAGTTTATCGCAGTTAGATAGTTTGATTTTATTAGACATTTATCCTGCCAGAGAGTTACCAATCGAAGGAATTACTTCAAATTGGTTGCTAGAAAAGGTGAATTTAAATGAAAAAATAGTATCTTCATTAGAAGATAGTTTAGCAAACATCAAAAAACAAGATTTTGATGTATTATTGACTGTTGGAGCAGGAAATATTGATACAATTGTTAAACCAATAAAAGAGTGGTTAAGTGAAGCGTAAATTGAAAATCATAAAAGTGATTTTTGGAGTTGCCTTGCTAATCGGTTTGATTAGTTTTACGGTAATTAAGAATGCTTCGCGTACTGTGAAAAAAATTGACGTGGCGTTTGTTCAGCCAGTTGATAATTATTTTATTAATGATGAATCGATAAGAGAAATTATCAACAAAGATGGAAAAGACATTCTGAAACAATCTCTACGAGAGGTGAATGTAAAAGAAATCGAACAAAAAGTAAGTGAGAGTCCTTTTGTGGATTCTGTACAAGTAAGTAAGGATATCAACGGACATTTACGACTTGACATAAAAGCAAACTCAGCAGTAGCAAGAATAAAGACGCTGAAAAATGAATTTTATTTGACAACAAAAGGCGGGAAAATGCCTTTATCTAAATTAAATTCAGCAGATGTAATCTTAGTTTCTGGTGATGTAAAACCGAATGAGTATGAAGATTTGAGTAAGTTTGTTCAAGCTTTGAAAGCTGACGATTTATTAAAAAATCACATCATAGCAATTCAAAAAGTGGGACAACGTTCTTTTAATTTAATTGTAAACACAGGAAACTATTATATAGAATTAGGAACTTTAAACAACTTTGAACAGAAGTTACATAATCTAAAATTATTCTATAATCAATACATTGATTTTATAGGAACTGAAGATTATGAAAAATTGAGCTTGAAATTTGTAAACCAAGTTGTAGCAACCAAACGAATAAAAAATGGAAAACAATAGTAAGATTGCAGTTGGCTTAGACATAGGGACTACAAAGATTGTAGCACTTGTCGGACGAAAAAATGAAAACGGAAAAATCGAAATTCTTGGACACGGACAAGCAAAAAGCTTAGGTGTACACAGAGGTGTTGTAAATAATATTACTCAAACCATCAACTCGATAAAAGAAGCAATTGATAAAGCTGAAAGGGCATCTGGTGTCAAAATTACAGATGTTACTGTTGGTATTGCCGGACAACATATTCGTAGTTTACAACATAGCGATTACATTACTCGTACCAATTCAGAAGACGTGATTGATGATAATGATTTAAAGTTATTAACAAATCAAGTTTACAAATTGGTCATGTTACCTGGAGAAGAAATTATCCATGTTCTTCCTCAAGAATTTAAGGTTGATAACGAAGGTGAAATCCGCGAACCAATCGGAATGTACGGAAGTCGTTTAGAGGCTAATTTCCATGTGGTTGTAGGACAAGTTTCATCGATCCGAAATATTGCACGTTGTGTAAAAGCTGCTGGTTTACGTTTGGCAAGTATTACTTTAGAACCAATTGCATCGTCTAGTGCTGCGCTTAGCGAAGAAGAAAAAGAAGCTGGTGTTGCATTGATTGATATAGGTGGTGGAACAACGGATATTGCAATTTTCAAGGATAATATTATTCGTCACACATCTGTTATTCCGTTTGGAGGAAATGTGATTACAGAAGACATCAAAGTTGGATGTTCTATCATTGGTAAGCAAGCCGAAGCTTTAAAAGAAAAATTTGGTTCTGCTTGGCCAGGAGAAAATAAAGAAACTGAAATTGTATCGATTCCTGGTTTAAAAGGACGCGAAGCAAAAGAAATATCATTAAAAAGATTGTCACAAATTATTCATGCACGTGTGCAGGAGATTTTGGAACAAGTATATTTGGAATTGAAAAATTATGGTTGCGAAGATCAAAACAAAAAATTGATTGCAGGAATCGTTTTAACAGGTGGTGGATCTAAATTGAAACACATTCGTCAGTTAACAGAATATGTAACAGGAATGGATGTAAGAATTGGATACTCTAACGAACATATTGTTGGTGCTAAAGCAGAAGAAATTAGTGGTCCAGAATATGCAACATCTGTAGGTTTATTGATGAAAGGTTTAGAAGAATTAGCGGCGAATTATCAGCACGAAATTTATGAAAAACCAGTAATTAATAACTTAAATAACCAAGAAGAATTAGAAATTGGAATTCAACCAACTCAGCACAAAAAAACTGCAAAAGCAGAAGTTATAGTAGAGGAGGAATCGGTAATCCAAAAACCAAAAAGAGAAGAAATAGTTGACGAATTTTTGGATCAAGAAATTGGTGAAAAGAAAGAAGCTAAATCTAAACCAGAAAAGAAAAATTTCTTTTCGAAATGGACGGATAAATTTATCCAAATGATCAACGAAACTGAATAATAAGAATAAACTAGAATAAATTACGAACCAATTTAATAAGAAGAATATGAGTGATATGTTAACAGGAGATATTGTGTTCAACTTACCAAAGAGCAGATCTCAAGCTATCAAAGTAATCGGAGTAGGTGGTGGAGGTAGTAATGCCGTAAACTACATGTTTGAACAAGGAATTGCAGGTGTAGAATTTGTAATTTGTAATACGGACTCTCAAGCATTAGCAAATAGTCCAGTACCAACAAGAATTCAATTAGGACAAGCAATAACAGAAGGTTTAGGAGCTGGAGCAAATCCTGAGGTAGGAGAGCAATCTGCTATCGAAAGTATGGATGATGTAAAAGCTGTTTTAGACGAGGGTACTAAAATGGTATTTATTACTGCCGGAATGGGTGGTGGTACAGGAACCGGAGCAGCACCAGTAATTGCTGGTATTGCAAAAGAAATGGATATCTTAACAGTTGGGATTGTTACAGCGCCATTCTTTTTCGAAGGAAGAATGAGGTTGGAACAAGCCGAAAAAGGTATCGAAAAATTAAGACAAAACGTCGATTCATTAATTGTTATCAACAATGATAAATTACGTGAATTATACGGAAACTTAGGTTTCAAAAATGGTTTCTCGAAAGCTGATGAGGTTTTAACAACAGCAGCTAAAGGAATTGCAGAAGTTATTACTCAACACTATGCAATGAACATCGATTTACGTGATGCGCGTACAGTACTTAAAAATTCTGGTACAGCAATCATGGGATCTGCGCAAGGTTCTGGTGAAAACAAAGCGAAAGACGCAATTTCTTCTGCTTTAGATTCTCCATTGTTAAACAACAACAAAATTACAGGTGCACGTAACGTATTGTTATTGATTTTATCTGGTAATAACGAAATTACAATGGATGAAATCGGTATCATCAATGATTACATTCAACAAGAAGCTGGTAATAGTGCAAATATTATCATGGGTATTGGTGAAGACTTAGATTTAGGAGATTCTATCTCTGTAACTGTTGTAGCAACTGGTTTTCCTACAGAAGATCAGGCGTATACAGGAAAAGAGGAACAAAAAATTGTACATACATTAGAGGAAGAACAACCAATTAATAAAACGTTATCAGTTGAGCAACCTTTTGTGAATCGTGTAAAACCAATGACGTTAGATTTTGGTCGTTCTAATGCTTCTCAGCAAGCACCACAAACGCCTCAACAAAATCAAACGCCAGAGGCTCCTCAAAATAATTATCGTCAAGCAGATATTAACCAAAGTTTTCAACAACAAACTTATCACAATACGCCAGAAGAATCTTTCGAAGAAAATAATTCTCCAAAGCGTTATGTTTTAGATGATATTGATGATGAGCCAGTGCAAGAGAGACGTTCTTATGATGATTTCGAACCACGTTTGAAATCAGATTTTAATCGTCCGCAAGAACCAACGAATAATGTAAATAATAATCAAACATATAATTCATATTCTAATCCTGTAGCTTCAGAGCAGTCAAACTATCCTCAAAATAATTATGCTGGATATCAAGCTCCAAAGAACGAAGGATATGGAAATGTAGAGCCAGTTCAATCTAATGTAGCTCATTCTGTTGCTCCACAAGCTGAAGAATTACAAGTTGCTATAGATCCATTTAGTCAACCAATTGAGCAATCAAATGATCCTGAATTGAATAGTATGATTGAAGAAAGAAGAAATCGTTTGAAACAATTTAATTTTAAATTCAACAACACGATGACAAATTCTCAAGTAGACGAATACGAAGCAATTCCTGCTTACAAACGTCAAGGATTGAATTTGTCTGATCGTAATGATAATCAATCTTCTGATTTTTCTGTAGGAACTAATCGTAACAACGAAACGCAAATTCGTCCAAACAATTTTCTACACGATAACGTAGATTAATAAACGATCACTCGTAAAAAATATTCTTATTATAGAAAAGGTTCATTGCTTTTGCGATGAGCCTTTTTTTGTCTTAAATTTGTAGTCTAAAAGCAAAACAAATGAATTTAGAAACTCAAATAATGGCACAGTTAAAAGAAGCGATGAAAGCTAAAAATACTGTTGCTTTAGAAGCTTTAAGAGCTGTAAAATCTGAATTATTATTAGCAAAAACATCAGGTGCTAACGGAGAATTATCAGAAGATCAAGAAATTGCTTTATTACAAAAATTAGTAAAACAACGTAAAGAAGCTGCTGAACAATTCGAAGCAAATGGACGTGCTGAATTAGCTGAAAAAGAATTGGCACAAGCAGAAGTTATTCAACAATTTTTACCTGCTCAATTATCAGACGAAGAATTAACAGCTGCAATTACAGAAATTGTTGCAGAGGTTGGCGCTACTTCTCCAAAAGATATGGGAAAAGTAATGGGAGCTGCTTCATCTAAATTAGCTGGTAAAGCGGAAGGGAAATTAATTTCAGCTAAAGTAAAAGACATTTTAGCTAGTTTATAATTGATTTTTAAAGATTTAAAAATTAAGAAAAGGTAAAGTATTATAAACTTTACCTTTTTTATTTCTTTATTAGATAAATTTCTTCAAATTATACAAAACTATTATTTATTGATAATCAATAGTATATCCGATTTAAATAAATAATTCCCAAAAAAATTAGGATTATAGTTTTATTTTAACATTAAATTAACAAATCGCTGTAAGCATCTAAATTCGCAAAGCACAAGAGATTTTAGAATTAAAAATCAATTGATTAGAATAATTCTAAATAAGAAGCTGTTTATACCCTTAAATTTGCAAAGTAAATCAGAAAAATCTAAAGGATGACGAAAAGCATTACAGCGTTTATAGCAATGTTAATGATTTTTCCAATAGCAAATGCTGATGGTAAAATTTTTAAGGATTCTGGTAATAATGACACAATTATTATGCCAGCTTCTGAGAAAAGATTTAGTAACGATATTGATAATGATACCATCAAAAAAGATACATTATCAGTTGAAGATGAAAAGTTGGTTGGAGAACTTATCGAGAATAGTGCTCGAAAAATCTCGACAGGAGTTGTTTCTTGGTATGGAGACAAATTCCACGGACGCAAGACAGCTAGTGGTGAAACGTATGACAAACACGAACTAACAGCTGCCCATAAGTCTTTACCATTTGGTACGAAAGTAAAAGTTACGAATATCAGAAATGGTAAATCTGTAGTTGTAGAAATCAACGACAGAGGTCCATACGCTAAATCTAGAGTTTTAGACTTAAGTCAAGCTGCATTCAGCGAAATTGGTCACACCAATACAGGAGTGATGCAAGTTGAATACGAAATTATCAAAAGCGAAGACAAGAAAGACTAAGATGTTCAGAAAAAATTAAAAGGTTTGAGAATTTATTCTCAAACCTTTTTTTATGCTCTTAAGTTTCGTGCAAAAAAAATCCTGACAAATGAATATCAGGATTTATAATTATATGATGTAAGAAAATCTTAATCTAAAATTTTAAGCACTTTAGTTGTACGGGCTCTTGATGCTTCAACTAATTCAGCTTGTGCTAAATCTTCACCGTAAGAAGGGATCATTTCTTTGATTGCTTCGTTCCAGTTGTTTTTCATCAAGTCTGGGAAACATTGTTTCATTAAGTTCAACATTGCACTAACAGATGTAGATGCTCCTGGAGAAGCTCCTAATAAGGCAGACATTGTTCCATCTTGAGATGTTACGATTTCTGTACCAAATTTTAAAACTCCTTTTCCATCTTGTTTTTCGATTACTTGAACACGTTGTCCTGCAGTTTGTTCGAACCAATCTTCTAATTTAGCTTCAGGAAAATATTCTTGTAATTCTTCTACTTTTTTCGCTTTAGACAACATCACTTGTTCTACCAAGTATTTTGTTAAATCGATATTGTTTAATCCACAATTCATCAAAAATCCTACGTTTCCTAAGTTTACAGATTTGAATAAATCGCAATTAGATCCGTATTTTAAGAATTTTGTTGAGAATGTTGCAAATGGACCAAATAATAGAGATTGTTTTCCATCAATAACACGTGTATCTAAGTGAGGAACAGACATTGGTGGTGCACCAATTTTTGCTTTTCCATATACTTTTGCATGATGTTTTTTGATTACTTCTTCGTTTTGACAAATTAACCATTGTCCACCAACTGGGAAGCCACCAAATTTTTTCGATTCTGGAATTCCAGATTTTTGTAACAATAAAATTGCTCCTCCACCTGCACCAATAAATACGAAATCAGCATTAAGTGCTTTGTTATTTCCAGATTTTAAATCTTTTACTTTAACTGCCCATTTTCCGTTGCTAAGACGATTTAAGTCTTTTACTTCGTGTTCAGTTTCTAACGTGATTTCTTTTTTGTCTTGTAAACCTTTGAAAATTTGACGCGTTAATTCACCAAAATTCACATCAGTTCCCAAGTTCATATGCGTTGCCGCAACTTTTTCATTACCTTTTCTACCGTCAACAATTAATGGAGCCCATTCTCTGATTTTAGAAACATCATCCGAATATTCCATATCCTTAAATAAAGGATGCTGAGATAATTTTTCGTAACGTTTTTTCAAGAAATTTACATCGTCATCGCCCCAAACAAAAGACATATGCGGAGTAGGACGTAAGAATTTTTCTGGAGAAGAAACGTAATTATTTTCGACTAAGTAAGACCAAAACTCTTTCGAAGTTTCAAATTGTTTTGCAATATTAATTGCTTTATCAATGTTAACCACTCCATTTTTGTCCATTGGTGTATAATTCAATTCACAAAAAGCAGAGTGACCAGTACCTGCATTATTGAAAGCATCAGAGCTTTCAAATCCAATCTTATCTAATTTTTCGAAAACAGAAATCTTAATAGCCGGATTTATTTTTTTAAGAAGTATGCTTAAAGTAGCACTCATGATACCAGCACCAACTAACACTACCTCTTGAGGTTGTTTTTCCATTTCTCAAAAATATATTTACGTTGCAAAGGTATTAATAAATAGCCTTTTTTGCGAAATAATACGCAGAAAAAACAATGATTTTTTACATAAATTATTGTTTTGAGATAATTTGAATAGATTTTATTTTATAGAAAATTATTCAAACTCAGTTTTTCCAATACTTTCGATGTTGTCTGCTTGTGATAAATCTGCTTCAAAAGCTTTTTTGTTCACAACTGTAGTTTTTGAAATTTTATCGTGCCAACCATTTTCTCCTAAAAAAGTAAGAACATCAAATGGAATTATTCTACAAATACTTCTTGTAAAATAATCTTTCGTTGTAGGTGTAGAACCGTCAATCATCACAACTTTTGTTCCTGTAATAAATTTACCTAATGAACGTCCTTTGGTTAAAAACTCTGATAAAAAAATTAGTAAAACATAAAAAAAGGCTGTGATAACTCTATCAATCAAAGGATTTATATTTTCTAATTGATAAATAATGTCGCTTTCTGGATTAATGATCACAATAACAATTGCTATAAAACCGAAAAATAGCATCGTCAATAAAATGATTGATACATAATCTATAATAAAATTTAAAAAGCGCAATCCTTTGTTCGCTTTATGTTCGCCAACTTTGTAATCTTGGTACATAGTGTTTATGTGTTAATTTAGATGTAAATATATGATAAACACTAAATTTTTAAAATTATTTTATGCAGATAATTTAAGTCTAAATTTTATCCTCCATCCAACGTCTAAGATTAATGTAATTGGTATTTCTTCGCAACAAATTTTGATTGTCCGAATCTTTCAAAAAATCATCTAATTCTCTGAAAGCTTTTACTTTTTCATGTGGGTACAAATCATTCAATTCAATAAAAAATAAACTAATTTTTCGTGTAATAATATTACTATTTTTCATCTTTTTGCAGAATTGATGCGTTTTGTACGAATATGTATCCAATTCTTGATCATTCCCAGAATCATACAAATTCATCATAATCAAAACCAAGGTGTAAAAATGTAAATCTTCTTGAATTGACGCTTCACTATTGATTATTTTTTGACAATACTCGAACGAATTATCCCAATCTTTGTTTAAGAAATAATAGGCAGCAATTTTTAGATAAAGCACCAAAATATGATGATTATCGATTTTATGATGATGCGATTTAATTTCGCGTAAAATATCTTTAATCAAAAATGGACTAATATTTTCTTTCGGATTAATGAAAAAATAATTCAGTTTGCTATTAAATTTATTGATAAACCAAAGCGCTTCCACATTATCATTTTGAGGCAAAATCTCGTAAACAGATTCTAATTTATCAAACCAAAATTTAAATTCTTCAGAATTTTTTTTCAGGTATAAGATCTTTAATAAATATGAATTTCCTTTGATAAACCAAACAGGATGACTAAGAATTCGTTCTTTTTTCTCGTAAAATAACTCAACCCATTTTTTCGAAAATTCATAGGCAGAATGAAGGTTTTGCGTTAACATCGACAACCAAACATTTGCTTTATAAAACCACAATTTCTCTTTGAATTTTAATTTCTTAAAATCGATATTTTTTGTTTTCGAATCAAAGAAATTCTGAATTTTTTGAATTTCATCATCATCTTTTGCGTATCCATTCTCGAGCAAAATACTATACAATTTTAGCGATAAATTAGACAATTTACTTGCTTGTAAATTCTGTAAACTCAATTCCTCCGATTGTTCAATCAACTGATCTGCACGACCAGAAATACTTCGTGTAATGAATTGTGATTCGATAATTTTTTCGAGTTCTAAAATATCATAAGCAATGGCTTTTTCGTCAAAATCTAAGGCTTGAGTTTTGGCTTTGTCCAACATTTTTAGACTTTGTTTGTGTAAGCCTTTTTGATACAAAATCGTAGCAAAATCAAACTGTTCACGTATTTGCATACGCGAATTTTGTTGCGAAGGATTCATTCTCAAGCTAAACAAAATTTGTTTGTACAAATGCGCTTTTAGATTAGATAATTGTTGTTTCGTGGTAATTTTTTTCTTCAAAATAGCCGTTTCATCATATTCTTCCAACTTATCCAATGCTTCAAATAATAACAAAAATTTTGCATCTGCATTAATTTGCAGACGATTTACATAAAGTTTGAATTGACGTTTTTCGGAACGATTAAGTGACTTTATTAAACTAAATAGTGCGTCTTTGTTATGATTTGACATTGTAATTAAATTATATATAATGTATTGAAAATAAAATGATTATGATAAATATTTTAGCTTTAAGAATTGTAAAACCTATTTCAATTTGAAAATTTAAAGTTAGTACAATTTTAATTTTACATCACAATAACAAACAAAACTAATTGCAATGAGTGCTGAGAAGATTCAAATTTTTGATACGACACTGAGAGATGGAGAGCAAGTGCCGGGGTGTAAGTTAAACAAAAAACAGAAGTTAGAAATTGCGGCTCGATTGGACGAATTAGGCGTTGATATTATCGAGGCTGGTTTTCCAATTTCAAGTCCTGGAGATTTCGAAGCCGTAAATGCAATTTCAAAATTAGTGAAAAATGCCACAGTTTGTGGTTTAACTCGTGCAAACAAAAAAGATATAGAATCTGCAGCTAAAGCTTTACAATATGCCGTAAAACCAAGAATTCATACCGGAATTGGAACTTCGGATTCTCATATTATTCACAAATTTAATTCGAATCGTGAAGCGATTATCGAACGTGCAGTTGAAGCGGTTGCATATGCAAAAACATTTGTAGATGATGTTGAGTTTTATGCTGAAGATGCAGGAAGAACGGATAATGCTTTTCTTGCTCAAGTTTGTGAAGAAGTGATAAAAGCTGGTGCGACGGTTCTTAATATTCCAGACACAACGGGTTATTGTTTGCCTTTTGAGTATGGAAATAAAATTAAATATTTAAAAGATCATGTTCAAGGAATTGATAATGTGATTATTTCTTGCCACAATCATAACGATTTAGGTTTAGCGACAGCGAATGCAGTTGCAGGAGCTATAAATGGAGCACGCCAAATAGAATGTACAATTAATGGAATTGGTGAGCGTGCTGGTAATACGGCCTTGGAAGAAATCGTGATGATTTTTAGACAACACAAAGAATTGAATTTTTATACAGATATCAATGCTCAAATGTTAACAGAATTAAGTCAATTAACTTCTGAAACAATGGGAATGATGGTTCAACCAAACAAAGCAATTGTAGGATCGAATGCTTTTGCGCACAGTTCTGGAATTCATCAAGATGGTGTGATTAAAAACCGTGAAACATACGAAATTATCAATCCAGCAGATGTTGGAGTTAATGAATCCTCTATTATTTTGACAGCTCGTAGCGGGCGTTCGGCGTTAGCTTATCGTCTAAAAGATATCGGTTTTGATACATCTAAAAATGAATTAGATATTTTATATGAACAATTTTTAGAAATTGCAGATTTGAAGAAAGAAGTTGTTCGTGAAGATTTACTTGGATTAATGCATCAGTTTAATCAAACATCACAGAGAAAATTCGCATGAGAACATTATTCGATAAAGTGTGGGATGCCCATGTTGTCAGCCAAGTAGAAAATGGACCACAAGTGATTTATATTGATAAACATTTAATTCACGAAGTAACAAGTCCACAAGCTTTTGCAGAATTAGAAGCGAGAAATATTCCAATTTTTCGACCAAATCAAATTGTTGCAACTGCGGATCACAATGTACCAACGATTAATCAAGATAAGCCAGTTCGAGATCCATTATCAAAACAACAATTAGAGCAATTAGCGATTAATTGCGAAAAAAATAATATTACTTTTTATGGTTTAGGTCATCCGTATCAAGGAATTGTTCACATTATTGCGCCAGAATTGGGTGTTACGCAACCAGGAATGAGCATGGTTTGTGGCGATAGTCATACATCTACGCATGGAGCTTTTGGAGCAATTGCTTTCGGAATTGGAACAAGTCAAGTTGCACAGGTTTTTGCTAGTCAATGTTTGTTGATGAATAAACCAAAATCGATGCGAATTACAGTTAATGGAAAACTGAATCCAAATGTTCAACCAAAAGATGTGATTTTGTATATCATTTCTAAAGTTGGAACAAATGCAGGAACAGGTTTTTTCTGTGAATATGCAGGAGATGTTTTCGAGAATATGTCGATGGAAGGTCGAATGACAGTTTGTAATATGTCGATAGAAATGGGCGCTCGTGGCGGAATGATTGCACCAGATGAAACAACTTTTGCTTATTTAAAAGATAAACCATTTGCACCGAAAGGAGAAGATTGGGAGCAAAAAGTAGCATATTGGAAAACTTTACCAAGTGATGCTGATGCCATTTTTGATGAAGAAATAGAATTTGACGCTGCGGATATTTATCCAATGATTACGTTTGGTACGAATCCAGGAATGGGAATTTCGGTGAAAGACAGTATTCCTTCTAAAGATTCGTTAAGCGATAATGAAAAAGAATCGTTTGAAAAAGCGTTGAAATATATGGGATTCCAAGATAATCAATCAATCATCAATCATCCAATTGATTATGTGTTTATCGGAAGTTGTACAAATGCAAGAATCGAAGATTTGCGTGAAGTAGCAAATTATGTGAAAGGAAAACAGCGCAATGAAAATGTAACTGCGTGGATTGTTCCGGGATCGAAACAAGTAGAAAAGCAAGCGATAGAAGAAGGTTTGGACAAAATTTTTGAAGCCTCTGGATTCAGATTGCGCGAACCAGGTTGTTCGGCTTGTTTGGCGATGAACGACGATAAAGTTCCAGAAGGAAAATATTGTGTTTCGACTTCGAATAGAAATTTTGAAGGACGTCAAGGTCCAAATTCTCGTACATTATTAGCAAGTCCTTTGATTGCTGCTGCTGCTGCAATTCACGGAAAAATTGTTGATATCAATTAAAATTTACTCAAAATGGATTCAATCAATCAACTAAAATCATCGGCTGTTCCGATTAAAATAGAAAATATAGATACCGATCAAATTATTCCAGCTCGTTTTTTGAAAGCGATTAGTAGAGAAGGTTTTGGAGATAATTTATTCAGAGATTGGCGATTTAATCAAGAGAATGAAAAAATTGAGAATTTTCCACTGAATGATTCAAAATATGTAGGGAAAATATTAGTTGTCGGAAAAAATTTTGGTTGTGGAAGCAGCCGTGAACACGCAGCTTGGGCAATAAAAGATTACGGATTTGATGTTGTAATTAGTAGTTATTTTGCAGATATTTTCAAAGGAAATGCATTGAATAACGGAATTTTACCAATCGTTGTTTCAGATGAAATTTTAAATCAAATATTTGAGATAATCGATCAAAACCCTTCAACAGAATTTGAAGTTGATTTGGAAAATCAAACCTTGGGAATTCAAAGTCAATCTATCAATTTTGAGGTTGATTCTTATAAAAAAATCTGTTTATTAAATGGGTATGATGATATTGATTTCTTAATCAGTCAGAAAGACAAAATAGAAGCTTACGAACAAAATCATAAATCTTTACAAGATGAAAATGCATAAAATTGCTGTACTTCCTGGCGATGGAATAGGACCAGAAGTCGTTTCGGAAACAATAAAAATTCTGAAAGTTGTAGAACAAGTTTTCAAATATAATTTCGAATTTGAGGAAGCTTTGATTGGTGCAATTGCGATTGACGAAACGGGAAATCCTTTGCCTGATGCGACATTGCAATTATGTAAAGATGCAGATGCGGTTTTGTTTGGTTCTATTGGTGATCCAAAATATGACAATAATCCGAACGCTAAAGTTCGTCCCGAACAAGGTTTGTTAAAGCTAAGAAAGGAACTTGGTTTATTTGCAAATATCCGTCCAATCAAGGCTTACGAATCTTTGTTGGGGAAAAGTCCATTGAAACGTTCGCACATCGAAGGAACAGATATGGTTATTTTTCGTGAATTGATTAATGGAATTTATTTCGGAGAAAAATTTACAGCACAAGATGGTTCTCATGCGTATGATACGTGTTCGTACAACAGAAAAGACATTGAGCAAATTACACATTTAGCTTTTCAGGAAGCAATGAAGCGTCGCAAAAAAGTAACGTTGGTAGACAAGGCAAATGTGTTGGATACCTCTCGTTTATGGCGAAAAGTTGCGATGGATATTAGCCAAAAATATCCTGAAGTTGAATTAGATTTCTTGTTTGTTGATAACGCAGCGATGCAATTAATTATCAATCCAAAACAATTTGATGTGATTTTGACAGAGAATATGTTTGGTGATATTATTTCGGACGAAGGAAGTGTAATTGGAGGAAGTATAGGTTTGTTGCCTTCGGCTTCTATTGGTACAGAAAATGCATTGTTCGAGCCTATTCATGGTTCGTATCCACAAGCAAAAGGAAAAGGAATTGCAAATCCGATGGCTTCTATTTTGAGTGCCGCAATGATGTTGCGTTATTTGGGATTGGAAGAAGGAGCAAAAGCAATAGAAAATGCGGTGGGAAATGCGATTAATAATTTGATTGTAACTTCAGATTTAGATGAAACGAGCGATTATTCGACGTCTGTTGTAGCAAATTATATTGCGAAGATATTATTGAGCGATCATGATCATCATTCATATTTTAATTTTGAAAATGTATTGATGGGGAAATCGACGATTATATAGTTTTTATTATTTATGACTTAATGAAAAAGCCATTCAGAGTTCTGAATGGCTTTTTCTATTGTATTTTTATGAGTTGATGATTACATCATTCCTGGCATTCCACCTCCCATTGGTGGCATAGCTGGCTCATCTTTTTTAATTTCTGTAACAACCGCCTCAGTAGTAATTAACATACCTGCAACAGAAGCAGCGTTTTCTAATGCAACACGAGCGACTTTAGTTGGATCAATAACTCCAGCCTCGATCATGTTTACATATTCGTCAGTTTTTGCATTGTATCCGAAATCACCATTTCCTTCTTTTACTTTAGCAACAACTACAGAACCTTCTCCACCAGCGTTGTGAACGATTTGGCGTAATGGTTCTTCAACTGCACGCGTTACAATTTTAACACCTGTCGCTTCGTCAGCATTTGTTGTGTCAATTGTTAAGTTAGATAAAGCTCTAACGAAAGCAACACCACCACCAGCAACGATACCTTCTTCTACAGCAGCGCGAGTTGCGTGTAAAGCATCATCAACACGGTCTTTGATTTCTTTCATTTCAACCTCAGAAGCAGCACCAACGTATAATACAGCAACACCTCCAGCTAATTTAGCTAAACGCTCTTGTAATTTTTCGCGATCGTAGTCAGAAGTAGTTGTTTCTACTTGCGCTTTAATTTGGTTAACACGAGATTTGATTTGCTCAGCATCACCAGCTCCGTTAACAATAGTTGTATTGTCTTTGTCGATAACTACTCTTTCTGCAGTACCTAACATTTCTAAAGTAGCAGTTTCTAACGTAATTCCTTGCTCTTCAGAAATAACAGTTCCTCCTGTTAAGATTGCGATATCTTGTAACATTGCTTTTCTACGATCTCCGAATCCTGGTGCTTTAACAGCAGCAATTTTTAAAGAACCTCTTAAACGGTTCACTACTAAAGTAGCTAAAGCTTGACCTTCAACTTCTTCAGAAATGATTAAGAATGGACGACCTGATTGAGCAACTGGCTCTAATAAAGGTAATATTTCTTGTAAGTTAGAGATTTTTTTCTCACATAATAAGATGTAAGGATTCTCTAATTCAGCAATCATTTTATCTGCATTTGTTACGAAGTATGGAGATTGATATCCACGATCGAATTGCATTCCCTCTACAACGTCAACGTAAGTTTCTGTTCCTTTTGCTTCTTCAACAGTAATTACTCCTTCTTTTCCAACTTTAGAAAAAGCTTCTGCGATTAATGATCCAATAGTATCATCGTTATTTGCAGAGATAGAAGCAACTTGTTTAATTTTTTCTGATGAATCACCAACTTCTTGAGATTGCTCTCTTAAGTTAGCAACGATTCCAGAAACAGCTTTATCAATACCACGTTTTAAGTCCATTGGGTTCGCACCTGCAGCAACGTTTTTCAAACCTTCGCGAACGATAGCTTGAGCTAAAACTGTAGCAGTTGTAGTACCATCACCTGCAACGTCGTTTGTTTTAGAAGCAACTTCTTTTACCATTTGAGCACCTAAGTTTTCGATTGGATCTTCCAATTCGATTTCTTTTGCTACAGAAACTCCGTCTTTTGTTACATGTGGAGCACCGAAAGATTTTTCTAAAACTACGTTACGACCTTTTGGTCCTAATGTTACTTTAACTGCATTTGCTAATGCATCAACACCTCTTTTTAAAGCGTCTCTTGATTCAATGTCGAATTTAATATCTTTTGCCATTTTTTTTATAAGTTTTGTTGTCTTAAGTCTTAAGTCGAATATAATTAAAAATAAAAAAATAAGTTACTTTGTACTTAATACATTTTACTAATTACAACTAAATTTAGATGATTGCCAAAATATCAGCTTCACGCATGATTAAATAGTCCTTTCCTTCTAATTTTAATTCAGTTCCTGAATATTTTCCGTAAAGAACTTTGTCTCCAATTGCAACAGTTATTGGTTCATCTTTTTTACCATTACCAACTGCTACAACGATTCCTTCTTGAGGTTTCTCTTTTGCTGAATCTGGGATAATAATTCCTGATGCTGTTTTAGTTTCTGCAGGAGCAGGCTCAATAACCACTCGATCTGCTAATGGTTTAATGTTTAATTGTGACATATTTGTATTTTTATTTTAATAATTGATGGTTTTAAATAAACGAAAAACGTGCCAACACACAATTTCTGCCATTATGGATAAGTTAATTTCACTCCTTAAAACAAAAATGCCAAGTTGTATGACAACTTGGCATTTAAAGTGATTTTTATGAATAATTATTTTTTGATAATCACTTTTTTCGTGAATTGTTCGTTACCTGCTTCAATCGAAACAATGTAAACACCATTTGATAAACTAGATAAATTAACTTGTTGAGATTTCGAAGAATTCAATTTGTTTGAGTAAACTGTTCTTCCTGCTAAATCTGTCACAGTAATTTTACCTGTTGTAAATGAGTTTGTAAAATCTAAATTGATTATTCCATTTGAAGGATTTGGAGAAATTGTCGCTAAATCTTTTGAATTGATCTCAGAAGTTGCCAATTTATCAGAAATTTCAAAATTTGAAGCATTTACCGCTAAGAAAACATTATCAATTGCTTTAATCATAATGCGCGCTTCTTTTGTTAACGAAACATTCGTTGGAACTGTGAAATCATATTTTCCATTATTTGGAACTGATTCAGCTAAAACATAATCAAATGTTTTTCCACCATCAACTGATAATAAGATTTTTACGTTTTGTGTATCAAT
The DNA here is from genome assembly GCF_002429865.1 of Empedobacter sp. UBA5987. Classification (NCBI taxonomy): domain Bacteria; kingdom Pseudomonadati; phylum Bacteroidota; class Flavobacteriia; order Flavobacteriales; family Weeksellaceae; genus Empedobacter; species Empedobacter sp. UBA5987. Next base: position 169,755 of record NZ_DJBB01000047.1, on the reverse strand, counting down.
TCCGTTTGCATCCGTTCCCGCAACATCCCAAGTAATTGTAGCAGGATAATTTTGTGTCCAATAATCAGTTGTCGCTTGCGAAGTCACTTTGAATGGTCCGAAATCTTTTGTAACAAGAACAACATTCTTACGATCAGTTTGACCTCCTTTAGGATTGTTATCTCTAACTAAAAGAGAGAATTTTAGCGTACGAGCAACGCTTGGAATAACTTCCCAGTTCATAGGAGCTGGATTTGTCTCTAAAGTTAATTTACCATCAACAATTGATTGTAAATTAGGGAAGTATCTGTATCCTACTGTAGTTGGATTAAGAGATCGAAATGTTGGTCCATTTTTATTAGTAGATACAGGAGGTTGCGTAGCTATTTGTATATCTGTTTGTTCCCAGTTGTATGTTATTGCATCTCCATCAGGATCAGTAGCTGTTGCTTCCAAAACAAAAGCAGTTGAGTGAGGAATGTTATATGACAATTTATCTAGAGCAATAACAGGCTCATTGTTTCCTGAATCAGTATTTACTGAACAACTTCCATTTGTAGAAGTAATAAAATTATATATATTACTAACACTTACAGTAGAAAAATAAGGGTCACTATTATTTTGTACATTAGGAGGACAAATACCAGCATAAGCCATAATGGTACTTCCACTACCAGGTTCAACAGCTGTAGCGCCTGAGCGATTTCCTCCACAAGAATTGTTAAAAGTATGTGGTGCTCCAAATTGATGTCCCATTTCGTGAGCTACATAATCGATATAGAAAGGATCATTTATAGGTGCTCCTAATCCAGTTACACCTCCTGCTTTAATTGTACTACAAGGACTTTGTAAGTAAGCTACTCCACCACCACCAGTAGAAAAAACATGGCCAATATCATAATTATCTACACCTATTTCTCTGTCTAAAACAATTTGATTTTCTTTTAGCATAGCACTTCCATTATTGTTGGTGTATTCATCTGATGTAATAAAAATAATTTTATCATTATTTTCCACTAGTTCCATTGTTACACCAAACTCTTTTTCATAAACACCATTTACACGAGTCATAGCTACATTTATAGCTGAAATAACAGCTGCTAGTTTTTCTTCATTGGTACCAGATGATAATCCTGCTCTATTTACATGGTATCTAGAGTACTCTATAGTTGTCGCTAAAGCTAAACGGTATTTTCTCATTTTACCATCAATAGCAGTTTTATTCGTAGGTATATCATTTGTGATTTGATTGATTAATTTCTGTTGATATACATCATCTGTATGACAAGAAAAATTAATATTATCATCAACATTTTTTCTACTATATGAAATGTAAGTTGACAAATCTTCTGTATAAGCATCAATATAAGAAATATCGTGACCTTTCTGTATCATTGCACTAAAACCGTGATAAGGAGAATAACTAAAACGGATTGTAGCTTTTCCATCAACAGATTTCCCTACATAAGATTTAATCGTGTTATATTTCTCTTGTAATTTAGGCGCCATAATAGATGCTTCTTCAACAAGATATTTTGTTATTTCTCCATTTTCATTCGGAATGTTTACTAACTGAGCATTATTATTCCCTTTGTTGGCAATAGAATTTAAGTCATTAAGTAAACTTGTAACATCTAATTTAAATAATGTAAATTCTTTAGGAACAGTTGATCTTTCAACTAAATTAGTAGGTTGAAAATTTTTATTTTTCAATTCTTGCCAATGATTACTTTGCGCAAAAACCGAACTTCCTCCCATCAGAAGAGATAAGATAATAAATTTTGTTTTCATAAATTTCAATATTCTAGTGTTAAATAATTAATTTCTTTAGGTATTTCTATAAAAAATAAGTTGATAGATTTATCAGCTTCATCTTTATATTGATGTAGTTTTAAAATGTTTTTTTTAGAAGAACTAGTTAATTCTGAGATTTCGTAACGATCAATATCTTCTTTACAAATAACTGCAATATTTTTATTTGAGAAGTCAATTATTTCTAATGGAGCGTTTCGTTGTCCTGGAATAATTAATGACGTTTGAAATTCATCAAAATCTTTCATATTTGTAAAAACTTTTACTTCATTTTTACATCCTTTTCCATCAAATGCAGTTCTAAAAATATTTAATTCATTCATAGAAATAGTTTTTAAAACTTTTTGGTGACCGCATCCGATAAAAAATAAAGATATTAATAGTATAAAGAAGTAATAGTGTTTCATATTCAGTGTTTAGGACTAAATTATGAATAAATATTCAATATAAGGCATTAAAAAACGAGAATCATTCGATGATTCGCGTTTTTTGATTTATTTTCTTATCAAAATTACTTCGCTGGTTGAGCTGGTAATTGATTTTGACTTGCTCCGTTTGCAGCAGGTTGCGTTGGTAAATTATTAGCCGGTGCCGTAACATTTGGCTTAATTGGTTTTATCGCATTTGGATTTTCATGCGAAGCACTTGCTCCAATAATCAATACGATTACAGCGATAAATAATCCCCAAGTTGTGTTGTCTAAGAATTTATTTGTTCTTTGAACTCCAAACATTTGGCTTCCTCCGCCACCTCCGAAAGTAGAAGATAATCCTCCTCCTTTAGGGTTTTGAGATAATACGATTAGTACTAATAATACACATAAAATCATGATAATAATCATGAAAAACTGAAATAGTCCCATTTTATTATTTAGAGTTTTTTAAATTTTCAATTTCTTTAATTCGATTTGCAAATAAACTATTTTTTTCTGGATATTTCAAAATTAATATCTTATAAGCTTTAATTGCCTTATCATATTTTTTTTGCTCAATATAAATTTGAGCCAAAGTTTCGGTCATCAAATCCGAATATTCTTCCGTATTCTGAACGAAATTTGATGGTGTGTTGACTGGTGTAATATCCGTTTTTTTCATCGGAACGATTTTCGGATTTTTTTCCAAAAAGTCATCAATCAACTTGTATTTTATTTCTCTTTCTGCAATTTCTTGTTCTTCCTCAATCTCTTGTTGTGTTTTTGATTGAGAAGGAACTTTCTTCAACCAATCTGAAAAAGAAAACGTCGATTCATCCGAATTATTTTCAATGATCTCTACTTTTTCTTCAATCATTTCAGGTTCAGATTCTTCAATTGCTTCAGCATTTTCAGACAATCCTTCTACAATTTCTTCTTCCTGATTATCTTCTATTGTTTCAATTACTTGCTGAGGTTCAGATTCAAAAATTTCAATTCCAGAAGTTTGTTGAACAGCATTTTCTATATCATTTTCAGAAGTCAAATTTTCTTCTTTCGAATTATTTTCTACCACAACTTTATTCGTGATTTCAGCAACTTCGTTCAATTCTTCATCCGAAATAATATCAACCACATGATCTGTTCTCAATTCCGATTCTTCTGTATCATTTTCGATCATTTCGTCCACAATATCTTCATTAATTTCATCAGAATTTATGTCAGAAACAACTTCAATTTCTTGGTTTGATTCTTCTTTTTCTTCAATGATTTCATCAACAACTTCAACTGTTTCGTTATTGTTTTCGATGATTTCTGAAGTAGAATTTTCTAAAATAGGTTCAGAAATAAATTTGTTTTCAGCTAATTCTTCCACTTTTTCTTCTACCATTCCAGGAGAAATAGTTTCAGTTTTTGTTTGAATTTCTTTCTGAATTGATTCCGAATTGATGTAATGATACAAATCGACACGATTGCTGCTGTGAATTGACGTTTTGTTCAAATAATCCTCAAAAGAAGGATGATTTTCCTTTTTCAAACCATAAAGTAACAATGCACGCAATGTGTAGAAATACGGATATTTTTCTACTTCTTTTTTAAGAAGTGGAATGTCCGATTTCTCAACTTCGTACGGATGTGCTACTAAATATTCAATTCTGGTCATTGCTCAAATATAAGGTTATTTTTTTACCAATCCATCGCAATAGACGCAAAAACTTGGTCGCGAATATCATCAATAATTAAAGGAACAATTGACGATTCTACAGCGCTTAACATTGCATTTCCGTCATATAATTGGAAAGCAGAAAATGTTCTGTCATAACTTTTTGATTCGTCTTTATTGTTGATGTATCGAACTTTTACATAAATTGTCAAACGGTTTTTTGCTGCAATATCATTCGATTGAATTGCTTCTGGAACAACATCGTATCCCGTAATTTCACCTTCGATAATTAAGTCAGAATTTTCGTTTGAGTTTAACTTCAACTTCGTTCTACTTCTAAAAATATCTTGAATCGCAATCGTTAAATCTTGACTCAAAGTAGGATTTTGTTGAGGTGCGTAATTCGGGAAAGTTGCCACATAAATTGTGTTCCAATCTGGTTGAATTGCTGCTCCCGAAAGTGAATATTTTATACATCCTGTTAAACTAAAAATAGCAAAAATACTAAGGATGAATAGTTTTATTTTGTTCATATTACAAATGATATTGTTTGATTTTTCGGTACAATGTTCGCTCAGAAATTCCCAATTCGTCAGCCGCCATTTTACGTTTTCCTTTGTGTTTTTCCAACGCCAATTTTATCATTTCCTTTTCATTATCTTGCAACGAAAGAGATTCTGGTTCTTCGATTGGACTTACGTCGTATACATCGTTCGAATAATCGTATTGCGATTGTTGATAATTTGGTGTAATTGGAGCAGATTTCGTTGGAACCAAATTATATTGACTTGGCACAAAATCTTCTTCTGGTTCGTTTTGATCTTGATAAACGCGCTGAATCAATTCTTGTGTATTGCCATTAAAATCTTCAACATCTTTGTGTTTGATTAAATCTAATGTTAAAGCACGTAAATCGTTCAAATCTTTTTTCATGTCCAATAAAACTTTGAACAATAATTCACGTTCCATAAAATCAGAAGAACTTCCATCTTTCGATTTATTTGTTACCGTCAACATTGTTGAATTATTGGGTAATAATTCCATGATTTTTTCTAACGAAATCACACGGTCTTTTTCCACAACAGAAACTTGTTCAGCAAAATTTCTTAATTGACGCACATTTCCCGGCCAAGGATAATTCGCAATATAATTTTGGGCTTCTGGAGAAAGCTCAATATGCGGCATTCTGTATTTATTTGCAAAATCTGAAGCAAATTTTCGGAACAATAAATTAATATCTTCCTTACGCTCGCGCAAAGCAGGAATATCAATTTGAACTGTATTTAATCGATAATATAAATCTTCACGAAATTTACCTTTTTCAACAGCTTCTTTCAATTTTACATTCGTTGCAGCAACAACACGAACATTTGTTTTTTGAAGTTCCGAAGAACCAACTTTCATAAATTCACCCGACTCTAAAATACGCAATAAACGCACTTGTGTAGCTAAAGGCAATTCACCAACTTCATCTAAGAAAATAGTTCCACCATCTGCTACTTCAAAATAACCTTTACGTGTTTGTGTAGCGCCTGTAAAAGCACCTTTTTCGTGTCCAAATAATTCAGAATCGATTGTTCCTTCTGGAATCGCACCACAGTTCACTGCAATATAATTGTTGTGTTTGCGTGCAGATTGATTGTGAATAATTTTCGGAATAAATTCTTTACCTACACCACTTTCTCCGATAACAAGAACAGAAATGTCTGTAGGTGCAACCTGAATCGCCTTTTCTAAAGCACGATTCAAGGCTATATTATTTCCAATGATTCCAAAACGTTGTTTGATAGTTTGTAAAGAATCCATTTTTTTATTTTTTAGGTTTTTGAAAAATGATCTATCAAATTTCAATTATTGTCTTATTAAAACCGTCATTTCGAGTAAAATTTTTTAGAGTTTGTATCGAAAATAAGGTTTTAAACTATTAAAATTCTATTCTCGATACAATTTTTAATCATTTCATTTATAAAAATCACTCGAATTGACGAATTTTATTTTTAGTATACAATTGACGGATTGATTGTTTATCCTTCTATCATTTCACCAATCAAAGTAGCCGTTGTACAGCTATTTGCTTTTACGTTTACAAAATCTCCTATTTTAGTTCCTTCTACTTTAGGGAAAACTAAAACCGCGTTTTGTGTATTACGTCCGTACCAGAAATTTTCGTCACGTTTAGAGTTTCCTTCAATCAAAACTTCATGAGTTTTTCCAACATAACTATTCATACGCTCTGCAGAGTGTTTTTGTTGCATTTCGATGATTTCTTGTAAACGACGTTTTTTATCTTCTGGTAAAACATCATCAGGCATTTTTTTGTGCGCTGGCGTTCCTGGACGCTCAGAATAAGCGAACATATAACCGAAATCATATTTCACATATTCCATTAACGATAATGTATCTTGATGTTCTTCTTCTGTTTCGCCACAGAAACCTGCAATCATATCGTGAGATAAAGCACAATCTGGAACGATACGACGAATTTTATCAATCAATTCGAAATATTCTTCACGAGTATGTTGACGATTCATACGTGCTAAGACAGTGGTAGAACCCGATTGAACAGGTAAGTGAATGTATTTACAAATATTTTTGTGTTTCGCCATCATTTGCAATACGCCTTCTTCCATATCTTGTGGATTAGAAGTTGAAAAACGTAAACGAATGTTAGGAAACTGCGTAGCAACCATGTCTAATAATTGAGCAAAATCTACAGCAGTCGCTTTCTGAATATCAGTTGCATTTTTGAAATCTTTTTTTGGTCCTCCACCATACCATAAATATGAATCGACATTTTGACCTAAAAGTGTAATTTCTTTATAACCAGATTCTGCTAATTCTTTACACTCATTCAAAATTGAGTGCGGATCACGAGAACGCTCACGACCACGTGTAAAAGGTACAACACAGAACGTACACATGTTATCACAACCACGAGTAATCGTAACGAAAGCTGTAACGCCATTTCCTCCTAAACGAACAGGAGAAATTTCTGCGTAAGTTTCTTCTTTTGATAATTGTACATTTACCGCATCACGACCATCTTCTACATCGTTGATTAAGTTTGGTAAATCGCGGTAAGCATCAGGTCCAACAACGATATCAACTAAATGTTCTTCTTCAAGAAATTTATGTTTCAAACGTTCCGCCATACAACCCAAAACACCAATTTTAAGACTTGGATTTTGTTTTTTGATTGCGTTTAAAGTTCCTAAACGTTTACGAACAGTTTGTTCAGCTTTTTCACGAATAGAACAAGTGTTTAAAAGAATTAAATCTGCTTCGTCAACTTTTTGAGTGGTTTGATAACCTTCGTTATTTAGAATAGATGCAACAATTTCACTATCCGAGAAATTCATTTGACATCCGTAACTTTCTAAGAATAATTTCTTTGTTGCATTACGAGTAGGAGCAGTCATCAAAGCCTCTCCTTGTCTTGCTTCATCTATATGTTTTTCTTCTGTATGCATTCTAAAATGGATATTTTATCGTGCAAAAATAATAAATCTATGTGACATATTGGCAGTAAAATTTTCTTTTGCATTTTATTAACATTTTGTAGATTTGAGGAAATCTAAAAAAATATAAAACTATGGATGATAGAATTAGACAAAGAATAGAAGAAATTAAACAACGAGGAGTAAATATAAACGTTGGCGATATTTTTTCAAAATCATGGGAAATTTTTTCAGGAATCGCTTTATATGCAATTCTTGCAATTGTAATAACATTCGCAATTAGTTTCATGATTAATTTCTTCTTAGGATTAATCATTTCAGCACCAACTATGGTTATTAATGATCCATCTGATTTAAATGAAGTGTTTGCAGAAGCATCATCTCCTTTAGCGTGGGTGAGTAATATTGTTAGTATTGTAGTTGCAGCAGCTTTAGCACCGATTACAGTAAGTATTTTGACAATGGCTAAAAAATTTAATAAACATCAAAATCCTGATTTTTCAGATTTGTTTGTTCATTATAAAGATGGAAAATTTGGTGTGATTTTTACAACATATTTAGCTGTTCAATTTTTAGGATTCATAGGTATTTTATTATGTATTGTACCTGGATTTATTTTCTATGTTACATCAATACTAGCAATTCCTTTTGTATTGTTTACAAGTTTTACTACAACGGAAGCTATAAAATCAAGTGTAAGTATTTTATTTAAAAACTTCGGATCAGCATTTGTTTTTTGTTTGGCTTGTTTTGGAGTTGCAATTTTAGGCGTACTTGCTTGTGGAGTTGGATTATTAGTAGCAATGCCTCTAATTTATATTGCTACATATGTTTTATATGAAACAGTTATAGGAACAGAAGACAATGAACAATCAGAAATAGACCAAATAGGAACAGATATTTACAAGGATAATCCTTACATGAAATAGACAAAATTATGAAGCAGTTGAAAATCATTTTTGGCTGCTTCATTTTTTTGTTATTAATTTTGCAGAAATTTTTTAAGAAAACAATATGTCTAAAAATCTCGTTATTGTTGAGTCCCCAGCAAAAGCTAAAACCATTCAAGGTTTTTTAGGTGATGATTTTATCGTGGAATCAAGTTTTGGTCACGTGGTCGATTTACCAAAGAAAGGAATGGGAATCGAAATCGAGAATCATTATAAGCCAATATACGAAGTAACACCTGATAAAAAGGAGGTTGTAAGTAAACTGAAAAAATTGTCTTCGAAAGCCCAAACAATTTGGTTAGCATCCGATGAGGACCGCGAAGGAGAAGCAATTTCTTGGCATTTGTATCACGTTCTTGGATTAGAAAAGAAAGATACAAAACGTATTGTTTTTAATGAAATTACAAAAAAAGCGATTCAACGTGCGGTAGAAAATCCACGTCAAATTGATGAGAATTTGGTTGATGCACAACAAGCTCGTCGTGTTTTGGACAGATTAGTTGGTTTCGAAATGTCGCCAATTTTATGGAAAAAAATCAAACCAGGCTTATCTGCAGGTCGTGTTCAATCAGTTTCTGTTCGATTAATTGTTGAACGTGAAAAAGAAATTCAAAATTTTGTTCCAGTTTCGTCATATAAATTCATTGCAATTTTCGAAACAAATGAGGGAAGAACATTAAAAGCAGTTTTAACAAAAGAATTTTCTACGTTAAAAGAAGCCGAAGATTTCTTAGAAACATGTGTTGGAGCAGATTTTAAAGTAAATGATTTACAAAAGAAACCAGCAAAGCGTACACCTTCAGCACCATTTACAACATCAACTTTGCAACAAGAAGCATCTCGTAAATTAGGTTTTTCAGTTTCAAGAACGATGCGTGTCGCACAACAATTATACGAATCTGGACATATCACATATATGAGAACAGATAGTGTGAATTTGTCTGATGATGCATTAACAGCAGTAAAAGCTGAGATAGAATCTGCTTACGGAAACAAATATGTTGAGATAAGAAAATATAAAAACAAAAATTCATCTGCACAAGAAGCGCACGAAGCGATTCGTCCAACGCATTTCGAAAATCATTCAATAAATGCAGACGATTCTATGCGAAAATTGTACGAATTAATTTGGAAACGTACAGTTGCTTCTCAAATGGCAAATGCAGAATTGGAACGAACTATTATTGATATTGATAACAACAAAAACAACTTTATTTTCCAAGCGAAAGGAGAAGTAATTGTGTTTGATGGTTTCTTAAAAGTATATCAAGAATCGTTTGACGACGAAGATGCTGATGATGATAAAGTATTATTACCAAGTGTAAAAGTAAATGAGCAATTGAAAGCAGATGAAATAAACGGTACTGAACGTTTTTCTCGTCCTTCGGCTCGTTATACAGAAGCATCTTTGGTAAAAAAATTAGAAGAATTAGGAATAGGTCGTCCATCAACTTATGCACCAACGATTTCTACAATCCAGAATAGAGGCTATGTGGAAGTTGGGGAATTGGATGGTCAAGAACGAAAATATAATACCTTAACGCTAATCGATAATCAAATCAAAAAAGTTCAACAAAAAGAAATTTTTGGAGCTGATCGTCGCAAATTAATGCCAACTGATATCGGAATTGTGGTAAATGATTTCTTGGTTGATTATTTTACGAATGTGATGGATTACGATTTTACAGCGCGTGTCGAAAATAGTTTTGATGATATTGCGGAAGGTAAATTGAATTGGACAAAAATGATTGATGAATTTTATACGAAATTTCATCATGTTGTAGAAGATGTTCAAGAAAATGCTGATCGTGCAACTGGAGAACGCGAATTAGGAATTGATCCTGTATCGGGTAAAAAAGTGCATGCACGTATTGGACGTTTTGGGCCAATGATTCAGATTGGTGAAGCAGAAGATGAAGAAAAACCTCGTTTTGCAAGTCTTCAAAAGCATCAATCTATTCATAATATTACCTTAGAAGAGGCAATGAAATTGTTCGAATTACCAAAAACTTTGGGTGAGTATAAAGCGCACGAAGTAGAAGTGAATATTGGACGTTTTGGGCCTTATGTGAAATTTGATGATAAATATATTTCGATTCCGAAAGAGGAAGATCCAATGGATTTATCATTTGATCGTGCAGTAGAATTAATTGAAGAAAAATTAAAAGCTGATGCACCGATTGCACAATACGAAGGGTATGATGTAACAAAAGGAAAAGGACGTTTTGGACCATTTATCAAATGGAATGAATGGTTTATTAATGTTCCAAAAAAATACGATTTCGATCATTTATCTCAAGCTGATATTATCGAATTGATTGAAGATAAAAAACGTAAAGAATCTGAACGTGTGGTACGCGAATGGGCAGAACAGGAAATTCGTTTGGAGAAAGCACGTTGGGGACGTTATAATTTGATTCAAGGAAAAGTAAAAGTTGAGCTATCGAAAGAGACGAATCCAGAAGCGTTGACTTTGGCTGAGGTTAAAAAATTAATAGAAGCAGCAAAACCTAAAAAGAAAGCGCCAGCAAAAAAGACAACTGCGAAGAAAACGACAACTAAAAAAACAACGACTAAAAAGTAATGTATAACGACTTTTTAAAACCCGTTTCTGAAGAATTACAAGATTTTGCTAAATCTTGTAATTCTTTTGCGTTAGGACAAGCTATAAAATTTCGCGAAGATGTGATCGAAATCGATGAAAAATCGAACGATAAAATCGCGATTATTGGTGTGACAGAATCTCGTTCGAAACAAAAAGATTTGATCGAAGATGTAGATTTTAGCCTTGTTCGTACACAATTGTACGAAATGCAAATGGGAAATTGGTCGATCGATTTGTACGATTTTGGTGATGTTGTTTTTTATGATGATAAATCCGAAACCGAAAAAGTTTTTAGAGAAGTTACAAACGGATTAATTCGTGATGGATACGTTGTTGTTATTTTGGGTGGAAATCCAAGTTTAGGTTATCAACAATATCGTGCGTATGATGAAATTGTTGATAAAGTTTACTACTTAACAATCGATCATAAATTACGATTAGGAAAAGATGAAGCGCAAACAACGGAGAATAATTATTTAACAAAAATTATTTCTAATGAGCCTTTCAATTTATTGGATTACACAAATATTGGTTTTCAAACATATTTCGTGGCGCAAGAAAAATTAGATTTGTTAGATCAGTTAAATTTTGATGCTATTCGTTTGGGTGTGATTTCTGAAAATGTAAAAGAAATAGAACCTTATTCGAGAGATGTAAATGCGGCTTTGCTTAATTTATCGAGTTTACAAGGTTCGGATTTCTCTTCTTCAAAAAATATGACGCCAAATGGATTTACTTCGCGCGAAATTTGTGCGTTGACAAGATATTTAGGTTTCAGCAATAAATTGACTTCACTTTACGTTTGTGATTATATCGAAAATTATAAAAAATTAGATCATCTATTAATTTCGCAGATGATTTGGTATTTTATTGATGGAAAAAATCACCGTCCAGAGATAAAAAGTTTTGACGATACACAATATTTTGAAAAAATTTTTGTTCCTACAGAAGGATACAATTATATTTTTTACCGAAATGTATTAACCAATCAATTGTGGATAGAAGTTGATAACACTGTTGATGGAGAGCGAAAATTTGAAATTATTCCGTGTTCAGAAAAAGATTACGAACAAGCCCTTAATGGTGATATACCAAATAGGTGGTGGAAATATTTCAAAAAATTTTATTAAAAAATAAAGAACAATTTTAAAAATCAATTAATAAATTGCCTTAATTTGTAGCCTTATTAATTGAGAACTAAAAGTATAAAACCTGTATAAAAATAAATCTATAACAGAATGAATAGAATTTTGGTAAGTGCATTGTTGCTATCTCTTTCTTTATCATCATGTAAAATGTTGAAAAACAGAGGGAGTAGTGATAGAAATGATGGACAAATAGTTTCGAAAACATCTTCGGCTTGGACGCCAGTTCGTCCAAAGGGAATGGTTCCGATTCCGAGTGGATCGTTTGTTTTAGGACAGACCGATTACGATTTTACAAAAACAAATGATGCTCCAGTAAAAACGGTTACTGTTACAGGTTTCTTTATGGATGATACAGAGATTACAAACTCTGAGTATCAAATTTTTGTAAACTACGTAAAAGATTCTATCGCTCGTACTGCTTTGGCTAACAAGGCAGAAACTTTAGGTTTTGATCCAATGAATCCTTCAACTGAGAACGATGGAATTGGAGCTTATGCTTACGTTTCGGGATCTGCAGATGGAGAAGGAACGCCATATGACGAATATTTAAAAAATAGTAATACAGGTCGTGATGGTCAATCTTTAGATGCAAAGAAATTAAATTGGAAACAGCGCTTGGAGTGGGATAAATACAAATATCCAGATGTAGATTATGCTGAGGTTATGGAAGGATTATATTATCCACCAGAAGAGCGTATGAATGGAGAAAGACGTATTGATACGCGCAAATTAAACTATTCTTATGTGACAGTTGATCAAACTGCTGCAGCAAAAAAACGTGGTACTTTCCGTGTAGATTTTCGTAAAGAATTTAGTTTAAATATTTATCCTGATACAACAGTTTGGGTAAGAGATTTCAACTATTCTTATAATGATCCAATGCACCAAGATTATTTTTGGCACAAAGCTTACGCAAATTATCCTGTTGTAGGTGTTAACTGGAATCAAGCAACTGCTTTTTGTGATTTCCGAACGAGATATCATAACACAGCATTGAATAATAAAAAGAAAAGAGGAAGTCAAGTAAAAGTAATTAGCTACCGTTTACCAACAGAAATTGAGTGGGAATACGCTGCGAAAGGTGGATTAGAAAACGCACCTTATCCTTGGGGAGGTCCTTACTTAACTGATGATAGAGGATGTTATTTAGCGAATTTCAAACCAAAACGTGGAGATTATTTAGAAATCAACGATGGTAAGAAAACAGGTTATATGTATACAGCTCCTGTAAAAACATTCAAAGCGAATGGATACGGATTGTATGATATGGCTGGTAACGTAGCTGAGTGGACAAGTTCTCCTTACAACAGATCATCTTACACAATGTCTTCATCACTTAATCCGTCAATTACAATGTCTGGAGAAGTAAACAGAAGTGTAAGAGGAGGATCTTGGAAAGATGTTGGATACTTATTGATGGTATCATCTCGCGATTGGGAACACAAAGATTCTGCAAGAAGTTTCATCGGATTCCGTACAGTACAATCTTTCCCAGAAGGATCAAAAGTAAATTTTAGAAAAACCAAATAACCTATTAATAAAATAATTTAATAAAAAGCACTCTTATGGCAGTACAAGCTTCAAAACAAGAACGTCTTACAAATTTTTTGTATAATTTCTTTGCCGCAGTAGTAATTATCGGGGCATTATGTAAAATTACACATACGAATATAGGACCAATATCAGCCAATTTAATCTTAACAGTAGGTTTAGTAGCTGAAGCAATCGTCTTCTTATATTCAGCATTCTTCGATAAACCAGAAGGAAGCTACGAATGGGAAAAAGCTTATCCAGAATTATTAAGTGGTGAGCCAGTACAAAGAAAAACTGCTGCTGTTGCAACTGCAGGAAATAATTTAACTGCAGAATTAGACAAAGTATTAGCAGATGCTAAATTAGACAAAGAAGTTTTCGAAAGATTACGTGGTTCTTTAGACAAATTTGGTTCAGCTGTTAACGAATTAAACACAACAACATCTGCTGTCGCTTCAACAGAACAATATAGTAACGAAATTGCAAAAGCATCAACTAACATCAGCCAATTAAACGCTGTATATGCTGAGCAAATCGTAAATAGCCAAAAACAAGTAGAATTAAATAAACAATTTATCGAAGAAATGCAAAAATCTTCAGGTAGTTCAGAGCAATTCTTGAAAGAAATGCAAGAGCTTTCTGCAAACATTAATGCATTAAACAAAGTATACGGAGGTATGCTTTCTGCAATGAAAAATAACTAATCGTTGTACGATAAATTAAACTAATTATTCATTAATTCTATAAATTATTATGGCAGGAGGTGGTAGACTAACCGGACGTCAGAAGATGATCAACCTGATGTATCTCGTGTTCATTGCAATGATGGCTTTGAACGTGGATCGTGAGGTGTTGAGATCTTTCGAAACGATAAATACATCTTTAGAGTCAACAACGACTTTAACGAAAACAAATAACGATACCTTCTATGGTCAAATTGATCTAAAAGCGAAGGATGATCCAACTTATGCAAAAACTCAAGCAGATGCTGCAGAAGTTAAAAAACAAACAAATGATTTTGTTGCTTATATCGATGGATTGAAAAAAGAATTAGCTGGTGCTGATTTTGTTTCAGGATCAGAAGATACAGATTACAATGCATTGTCTAATACAGAGCCTGTAGTTTCTTTATTCTTTAAAGGAAAAGGAGGAGACAAAGGAAATGAGAAAGCACAAGAGTTTACAAATAAAATTGATGGGTTCAGAAATTTCTTAATGACTTTTGCTAAACAAAGTCCAGATGCTAAAAATGCTGAAGCGCGTATCAATGAATTTTTTGGAACAACACCAAAAACGAAAAATCAAAGCTGGATGCAAGAAAAATTCTATGATCAACCAATGGTTGCGTCATTAACGAATTTATCTAAAATGCAAATGGATGCACGTACAGAAGAAGGTAACTTAGTAAGAGCATTATTATCTGGTAAATTAGAAGAGAAAATCGAGTTGGATGCATTCCAAGGTTTATTCTTATCGCCAGGTGTTGTAAAAGTAGGTGATGAAGCTGTTCTTAATGTAGTTTTAGGAGCTTACGATAATTCTATCAAAGGTTCTGTTTCTACAAGTGTTGGTTCTGCTGCTGTTGTTGATGGTAAAGCTTCTATTAAGTTGAATACATCATCAGTTGGTATGCATCAATTAACAGGTAACATTACTTATGTATCGAATGGACAAACGAAAACGGTTAATATTGCACCTTCAACTTATCAAGTTGTAGCACAAACATTAGATAAAAAGGCTGCAGAGATTATTGAAAAAGATCCAACAGGAGGTTCTATTGTTGCAGATAATTTACGTGTTGTTTACCGTGGAGTATCTAACCCTATCTCAGCGACAATTAATGGAGCAAACGGACCAGTTAGTTTAAGTGCTTCTTCTGGAAGTCCTTCTGGAGCTGGAGCGAACAAATGGAATTATACGCCTGGAGGAGGAAACGAAGTGGTGTTTACGGCATCTGCAAGAGCAAGTTCTGGTAAAACATTATCTGTTCGCGAAACATTCCGTATCAAACCAGTTCCACCAGCACGTGGTGTAATTCTAGGAAATACAAGTCCAGCTATTCCAGATAATGGAATTGCAGCACAAACAATTCGCGTAGATTGGCCAGATTTCTTATTCCCAATTTCGGGTGAAGTAACATCTTTCAATGTAAAAGTTCCTGGTCAGGCAACGGCTCGTGTTTCTGGAAATAAAATGTCAGGAGCGGCTGGAGTTATTTCGAAAGCGAAAAAAGGTGATATTATTGGTGTGTTCGATATTAAATATCGTACAAATTCAGGAGCAACTGGAGAAGCATCATCTATCGCAATTCAAGTACAATAATTTAAAAAGTAAAAATTTAAAATATGAAGTATCTTTTGTTTGGTTTAATGAGTTTTTTCTCAACTCTTACAATGGCGCAAAATGTTCTTAATGCTGTTTCGCCAGAACAGTTAAGAAAAGACCGCGAAAATAAAACAAGAGTTGATGAAGCTGGAGATACAGTAAGTACGGCTCAAGATCCTATGAAATATGGCTTTATCGAAGATAAAGATGTTTTATGGTCGAAAGTTGTATGGGAAGTAATTGATTTGAATGAGCGTCTAAATCAACCATATTATAGATCTGGTGATGAGTTAGTGCAAAATTCTAAATCTTTATACGATGTATTGGTTGACGGAGTTCGTAGCAAAAAGATTAGAGAAGTTTACGACGATGAGTACTTTCAAACTAAAATGAGTTATGAGCAAATTATGGCTCGTAATGAGAAGAAAGATACACAACAGTATTACTACGATATGAAAGCTGCTGGAGAAACTCCTGACGAAGCTGCTATTTTTAATTATAAAATTAAATCTGACGATATCAAAATGGTAAAAACGAAAGGTCTATGGTACATCGACCGTCGTTTAGGAGAATTAAAATATCGTTTGTTAGGTTTAGCAATTATGGGACCTGATGCGCAATCGTTAGGAACAGAGTTTGCTGACGGAGCTTTCGTAGATTTGTTCTGGATTTGGTATCCAGATGCTCGTAATGTTTTGGTGAATGCAACGGTATTCAATCCAAGTAATTCAAATTCGGCAATTACATATGATGAGATGTTAAATGCACGTAGATTTAGTTCTATTATTTACAAAGCTCAAACAATGTATGGAACGAAAATGATTGATGATTACATTCCAAATGATGCGAAAGGTCAATTAGAAGAACATCACAAAATTAGAAATTCTATCATTCAGTCAGAAGCTGATATGTGGAATTACTAATCAGAATACAAAACAAAGAATCCAGTCATTTGACTGGATTTTTTGTTTAAACTTTAGTTCAAATTAAATAAAAGCCATGAAAAATATTTTATTATTATCATTACTAATAATATCAATTAATAGTTTTGGACAAGCAAAAACTCTTTCTAATTCTATTAAAAAATCAACAACTAAATTAGACGAAAGCGAAAAAAGAATCACCTTAAGAGACTTTGTAGAGAATATCTATATTAATGCTCTAAATACTTTTGAAGGAGAAAAAATAGTTTAATTTTTCTACAATGTTTTTTTTCAGAATTTAGTTAATCCTTAAAATCTAAAATAGATACCTTTGTAAGCAAATTTTAGAAATTGAAAAAAGTAGAATATATCATCGTTGGTCAAGGTGTTGCAGGGAGTTGTATGGCGATGAAATTGTTGAAAGAAAAAAAATCTTTTGTGGTGATTGATAATCATTTTCACAAAGCATCGGCGATTGCTGCTGGAATTTTTAATCCTGTTGTGCTAAAACGATTTTCAATTGTTTGGAATGCAACAAAACAAATCGAAAGATTACGAGAGGTTTTTGGTTATTTTGAACAATTGTTAAACAAAAAATATATCTACAATTTTCCAGTTTATAGAATTTTTAATGACGAACAAGAGAAAAAAACGTGGTTGAAAAAAGCGACAACTCATCCAGATTTGATTGATTATTTAGCAACTGATACAGAACAATTGAATGATTTTTCTTCAATAAATTCTCCGATAGGTTCTGGCGAAGTTTTGCATACAGGCCGTGTTGATTTGACAAATCTTTTGGCTGATTTTAAAAATTATTTAGTCAAAAATGATTTGTTTCTTGATGAAACTTTTGATTTTAATGAATTAAAATTAGAGGATAATCAAACGAGCTATAAAAAAATCGAAGCAACTAAAATAATTTTTGCCGAAGGTTATAATATTTTGAACAATCCTTATTTCAAAAATTTACCTATAATTGGTGTAAAAGGCGAAGTGTTGAGAATTAAAACAGAAGCTAATTTACCTGAAGCAGTTGTGAAAGGAAAAGAATTTTTGATGCCTTTAGAAAATAATCAATATTTTGTAGGCGCAACTTACGATCGTGATCATGTGAATTATGAAAATACTGAGGATGCAAAACAATATTTGGTTGAAGGTGTTCAGAATTTTTTTAAAGATGATTTTGAAGTTGTGGAACAACATGCGTCAATTCGTCCAACGGTTGTGGATCGTCGTCCAATTATAGGAGCGCATCCAACGCATCAACAATTGATTTGTCTAAATGGAATGGGAACGCGTGGGACAATGTTAGCGCCTGTGATGGTGGATGATTTGTACGATTTTTTAGAAAATAATCAACTAATTGACAAAGAAGCGAACATTGCACGTTTCTATGATCGATTTTAAACCTATTTTGAATGAAAAAATTTGACATAAAAATATTTGCAATTCAACTTGTAGCAAGCGTTTTGTTATTTTTAGGAATTCAACAATTTTACGTCTTGGCTGAATTAGATTTGATTGAATTAATTCATTCAATGGGAAAAGATAATTTTGCCTTTTTGGTTAGAAAAAGTGACGAATTCGGAATCAGCGAAAAACTGAAACATTTAGCTACAATGAAAACAATTTTGAGTTTTGTAGGTATTGTTTTGGCGTATATTTTATGTTCAGTAATTAATCATAAACGCAATTACGATTGGAAAATGTCTGTAATTATAGTAGTATTGTGTTTTTTAGTTTTTCAATTCAGATTAATGAACCTTCCAATTAATTTTATTGCAACCAAAAATCTCGCATTGGCTTATTTTGTGCCAGCAACTTTTTCGATTTTAATCAGTTTTGTATTGTATTTTTTGAGTTATCGTTTAAAACCTTAAAAAAAATCAATGCAAAATTCTACAATTAGCATTAATATTTTTAGCTTCTTTTATAAAAGTTAAAGCTAATTGTTCATCGTTAACATCAATTGTTATTGAATGTCCATCTAATAATTTGTCAACATTACTTTTAGCAACTTTTAATGATATTTTTAGTAAGTCAATTTGTAGATGTGTTAAAGTGACTTTTTGAAATCCTTCATTCCAGCCATCAAATATTATCTTCATAAGTGATTTTAAATATTGTTAAAAATAGAAATGAATACTTGTTTTAAGTTCTAATGCTTTATGAAATATATTAATAATATTTTCGCATTCAGGATATGTTTTCTTCAATTGATTATAAGTGTTTTCAATTAAAACTAAATTATTAATTTTTTCGTCTTCATAATCGTCAATTATTGAATTACAAGTTTGATTAATTAAATCAAAAACACCTTTCTTCCATAAAATATTAAATTCTGATTCATTTAACCTAATTTCGATTAATTCGTTTGGAGAAGCTGTATCATAATCTAATTTTAATTCAGCTTCTTTATTAATAGGAACAATAATAATTTTACTCATAATCATTAATTGAAAGGTGATTGTTATTTTTAAAACACTTTCACAATATACTACTTATAGTTTTGAGATAAGTTTTCATCTAACAAAAAACATTGTATTTTTGCAAAATGTTATTAGTACAAAATTTAGGAGTTTATTTTGCGGGTAGATATTTATTCGAAAACGTTTCGTTCCGCATCAACAAAGGAAACCGTGTTGGTTTGGTAGGGAAAAATGGAGCAGGAAAATCTACTTTGCTTAAAATTTTAGCCAAAAGTCAGCAATCTTCAGAAGGTGAAGTTGTTTACGAAGGCGACGTTACAATCGGATATTTATCGCAAGATATTGATTTTGTACAAGGAAGAACGGTTTGGCAAGAAGCGGATTCTGCTTTTGAGCAATTGGTTGAAATTCAAGAACGTATTGATTTTGTAAACAAAGAATTAGCTGAAAGAACAGATTACGAATCGGACGAATATGGAAAATTAATTGAAGATATTTCTCATTTAATAGAACGTTTCGGACTTTTAGGTGGTTACACAAAAGATGCTGAAATCGAACAAATTTTAATTGGTTTAGGATTCAAAAATTCAGATTTTCATCGCCCAACAGAAGAATTTTCTGGAGGTTGGAGAATGCGAATTGAATTGGCAAAACTATTGTTGCAAAAACATGATGTAATGCTTTTAGATGAGCCTACCAACCATTTGGATATCGATTCGATTGTTTGGTTAGAAGATTTCTTGAAAGATTATCCTGGAGCTGTTGTGTTGGTTTCGCACGACCGTCAATTTTTGGATAACGTAACTAATCGTACAATCGAAATTGCAAATCGCCACATTTCTGATTTTAAAGCGAATTATACGCGTTATTTAGAATTGCGTGAAGATCGTCGCGAAAAATTAGAGCAAGCACAGAAGAATCAAGAGCAAATGATTAAGCACACGGAAGATTTAATTTCAAAATTCCGTGCAAAAGCTAATAAAGCTTCGATGGCGCAATCATTAATCAAAAAATTAGATAAAATAGAACGCATCGAAATTGAAAATGATGATGTAACGAAAATGAATATCCGTTTTGTGGATGCTGTTCAGCCAGGTAAAATTATTTTCGAGTTAGATGATGTAGGTGTTGCTTTTGGTGATCATCAAGTTTTTGATCATGTTTCTTTTTATGTTAATCGAGGAGAAAAAGTAGCTTTTGTTGGTCAAAATGGTCAAGGAAAAACGACTTTATCGCGTGCGATTATCAACGAACAAGAGCATTCAGGCAAAATAAAACATGGACATAATGTAGAAATCGGATATTTTGCCCAAAATCAAGCACATGTTTTGAATGATAAATTAACGGTTTTAGAAGAAGCAGAAAATTCTGCAACAGAAGAAACACGTAAACATGTTCGCGATTATTTAGGTGCATTTATGTTTGGTGGTGATGCTGTTGAGAAAAAAGTTTCGGTTCTTTCGGGAGGTGAGCGAAATCGTTTGGCGTTGTGTAAATTATTGTTACGTCCATTCAATGTATTAATCATGGATGAGCCAACGAACCACTTGGATATTGTATCAAAAGAATTGTTGAAAAAAGCTTTACAAAAATATTCTGGAACTTTGATTTTAGTATCTCATGACCGTGAATTTTTAGAAGGTTTAGTAGATAAAGTGTTCGATTTCCGTAATGGTCAAGTGAAAGAATATCTTTCTGGAATTGATGATTATTTGGCGCAAATAAAAGCGGGAAGTTTCCGTGAAGTGGAGAAAGGAAATAGTTTGGCTGCACGAAAAGAAGAGAAACCGATTGAGGTTAAAATAGAACAAGCGAAAAGAGTTTTATCTTTTGAGGAAGAGAAAGAGCAAAAACGTCTTAAAAATAGATTGTCAAGAATAGAAACGGAGATTTCTGATTTAGAGACGAAGATTGCCGATTTAGAAAATAAGTTGCATGCAGGTTCGCAAACGCAACAAGAATTAGATAAATACTCGAATCTGAAAAATGATTTAGACAAAAAAATGTTAGAGTGGGAGGAGGTTTCTGAACAAATTATCTAATGATAGAAATAGAAAAAAAAGTGCTACAAACTGTAGCACTTTTTTTGTACATTATATTTTTAGAATAAAACAAAATGCATAAACAATCATTTGCTGCAATTATATCAGAACTACCAAAAACATTAATTCTTGGCTCTTTACCTGGTGATATATCGTTAGAAGTTAATCAATATTATGGACATCCGCGTAATCGATTTTGGAAAATGATGTTTGAGATTTTTGAGACAGAATTTTCAGAAGATTATGAAATAAGAAAACAACTTATTTTACAGAATAAGTTTGCGCTTTGGGATGTTGCACATTCTGCTGACAGAAAGGGAAGCATGGATGTGGATATGAAAAATGTTTTGCCAAATCAGATTGATGAATTGTTGAATGAATATCCTACAATTGATAAAATAATTTTCAATGGAAAGAAATCAGAACAATTATTTTGGAAATATTTTGATGAAAAAACATCTATTGAGTATATTTCTTTGCCAAGCACAAGTCCTGCAAATGCTCAATTTTCTTACGAACGATTGATTGAAATCTGGAAAAATGCAATTATTTAAGATGAATTTTTAATGTTCAAAATAATTTAATCAAAGAAAAGTAAAATTATTTTAGTGCTTAAAAATATTATGATGAGAAACTTAGCTTTTAATGTAAAATAATTATGAAAAAAATGTTTCCTAAAAGTTTTGTAATTAAAAAAGCTGTTCTATATTTGCACTCACAATCGCGGGAATAGCTCAATTGGTAGAGCGTCAGCCTTCCAAGCTGAATGTTGCGGGTTCGAGTCCCGTTTCCCGCTCTAACTTCTTTCTTAGAAGTGGATGCCTTGGTGGTGGAATTGGTAGACACGCAGGACTTAAAATCCTGTGTCCATTAGGACGTGCGGGTTCAAGTCCCGCCTGAGGTACAACAAAGCTCAAGAATTTATTTTCTTGGGCTTTTTTTGTTATATATTTTTTTCATAAAATAGATTTATAAAAAAAAAACCACCTAAATAGCTTTAGATGGTTTTTTTTAATTATAAGTTGTAATAAATTACTTATTCATTGAGATTAAAAACTCTTCGTTAGAGCGTGTATGTTTGATACGATCGTGTAAGAATTCCATCGCTTCTACAGGATTCATATCCGATAAATGGTTGCGAAGAACCCACATTAATTGTTGTGTTTTGTCGTCTAATAACAAATCGTCTTTACGCGTAGAAGAACTTACTAAGTCAATTGCAGGGAAAATACGTTTGTTCGAAATCTTACGATCCAATTGTAATTCCATGTTTCCTGTTCCTTTAAATTCTTCGAAAATAACTTCATCCATTTTAGAACCTGTATCAATCAATGCAGTTGCAATAATTGTAAGAGAACCTCCATTTTCGATGTTACGAGCTGCTCCAAAGAAACGTTTTGGTTTGTGCAATGCATTTGCATCAACACCACCCGACAATACTTTACCAGAAGCTGGCGAAACAGTATTGTAAGCACGTGCCAAACGCGTAATAGAATCTAAAAGAATCACAACATCGTGTCCACATTCTACCATACGTTTTGCCTTCTCTAAAACGATATTTGCAACTTTTACATGGCGATTTGCTTCCTCATCAAACGTAGACGCAATAACCTCTCCGTTTACCGAACGTTTCATATCTGTTACCTCTTCCGGACGCTCATCAATTAATAAAACAATCAAATAAACTTCTGGATGATTTTGCGCAATTCCATTCGCAATATCTTTCAATAACGTTGTTTTACCCGTTTTTGGTGGCGCCACAATCATTCCACGTTGACCCTTACCTATTGGTGTAAATAAGTCAATCACGCGATTTGATAAAGATTTAGAATTACTTAAATTGAATTTCTCGTTAGGGAAAAGTGGAGTTAAATGCTCAAAAGCGATACGATCACGTACATAATCTGGCGTACGACCGTTGATTTCTTTAATTTTGATTAAAGGAAAATATTTTTCACCTTCTTTTGGAGGACGAACTTCTCCTGTAATTGTATCTCCCGTTTTTAATCCAAATAATCTAATTTGAGATTGAGAAACATACACATCATCAGGCGAAGACAAATAATTAAAATCAGATGAACGTAAAAAACCATAATTATTATCTGGTAAAATCTCTAAAACACCTTCAGTTTCAATAATTCCATCAAATTCATAATTCGCAGCGCGATATTTATTTTTTTGATTTTGATTGTTGTGGTGATTATTTTGTTGAGATTGATCGTTTTGATTACGATTATCAGATTGATTATTTTTCTTCTGATTATTTTGGTTATTCTTTTTCAGATCTTGGCTTTTGTTCGCTCGTTCCTGAAATTTATTAACGCGAGGATTATTTTCTTCCTTTTTTTCTGTTTCGGTAGAAGTATTTTCAACTTTTTCAGTTTTTACTTCTTCTGCAACAGCCTCTTTTTGTTGAACTTCTCCTTCCGAATTCTGAACTCGTTTGCGTTTCGGTTTCTTATCTTCTGTAGGCAGATTTTCAGCTTCATCTTTTTTAGCAGGTTTTGTTTCAGCTTTTTCTTCAACCTTTGGTTGGCTGTTGATAAAACCTAAAACTGCGTCTAACAACTCACCTTTTTTTAATTTCTTATACCCATCGATTTTTAATTGCTCTGCAACTTGTTGTAAATCTGGTAATTTGAATGATTTTAATTCTTCGATATCAAACATAATCCTATAATGAAGGTATTAATGTGTTTATATTTTTTTATTCAATAAAGTAATTGGGAATCATAACAATAGAATTGTTATAAAGCGTATAAATTTGAGATTTATTAATGCAATAGTACGAATAATTATAAAAACTCAAAAAGTTTTTTTACATTTGTATTCGAAATTTAAGAAATGATTCAAAGAAAGCAAAGTATATATTTATTCTTAAGTGGAATAATTTCGAGTATATTCGCCATGAATTTTGATAAGCTGTTTGATATTCCATTAAATTGGTTACAATATCCGGAGAAAGGAGATTACATTTTTTCGTTAGCCTTTTTCTCATCAGCTTTAATTTCATTTTTAACCATTATGTTTTTCAAAAAACGTAAGTTACAAATTAGCTTAGGATGGTTAAACATTATTTTGAATGTTTTATTAATTGGTTCTTTTGTATATTGTCTATTAACATTACCTGGAGAAGGAAATTCTGAGAAAGGTATTTGGGCATTAGTTCCTTTAGCTTCGATTGTGCTTCTGTCAATTGCCAATCGTTTGATTAAGAAGGATGATGATCTTGTAAAATCAGTAGACCGTTTCAGATAGACCAAAAACTTTTTATATTATGAGTGTCTAAAAGCAGTTTCAAGCAATTGAAACTGCTTTTTTCGTTTAAAGAAGTTTATTCGAATGTTAAATAAAAATTTATTTTATATTGAAAATTTTTAAAAACAAAACCAAAAAAAAAGGGGTGTTGAATTTATTTGTGATAAAATTTTAATACAACCCCTAAAAAAATCAGGGTGTTTTTATTTTATGTTTAATTTTTATTTATTTTTGCATCATAAAACAACACAAAGTAATTTTCTTATGACATCATTTCGTTTTGAAGCATTAAAAGCCGCAAGCAATCGCAAACCGGTAGCTGTTCCTGAATTAGGGAAAAAATCAGAAATTTTTGCAAGCAATGTTTTCAATGACAAAGCAATGCGTCAACATTTAACTTCAGAAGCTTATAAAGCCGTTCGTTCTGCAATGGATTATGGTACTAAAATAGACCGTAAAATGGCAGATTTTGTTGCTTTAGGAATGAAAGAATGGGCGATGAGCAAAGGTGTAACACACTATACGCACTGGTTTCAGCCATTAACAGGAACAACAGCAGAGAAACATGATGCATTTTTCGAAACTTCATTTGATGGAGCAGATCCTGTAGAAAAATTTAGTGGATCATTATTAGTTCAACAAGAACCAGATGCATCTTCTTTTCCAAATGGAGGAATTCGTAATACATTCGAAGCACGTGGATATACCGCTTGGGATCCAACTTCACCAGCATTTATTTTTGGAACAACATTATGTATTCCGACAGTATTTGTTTCGTACACAGGAGAAGCTCTAGATAATAAAGCACCTTTGTTAAGAGCGCTTTTATCAATTGATGAAGCCGCTACAGAAGTAGCGAAGTTCTTCGATAAAAATGTGAAGAAAGTAATTCCGACTTTAGGTTGGGAACAAGAATATTTCTTAATTGATGATGCTTTAGCGGCTTCTCGTCCAGATATTTTACAAACTGGTAGAACATTGTTAGGACATGTTTCTGCAAAAGGTCAACAATTAGAAGATCATTATTTTGGTTCGATTCCTACACGTGTTTTAAATTATATGCGCGATTTAGAAAACGAATGTATGTTGTTAGGAATTCCTGTAAAAACGCGTCACAACGAAGTTGCTCCAAATCAATTTGAGTTAGCCCCAATTTTTGAAGAAACGAATTTAGCAGTTGACCACAATTCATTATTAATGGATGTGATGCAAAAAGTAGGAGAGCGTCATCATTTTAAAGTGTTATTCCACGAAAAACCATTCAAAGGAGTTAACGGATCAGGAAAACACAATAACTGGTCGTTAGCAACAGATACTGGAGTAAATTTATTAGCGCCAGGAAAAACACCAAATAGCAATTTACAGTTTTTAACGTTTTTTATCAATACCATCAAAGCAGTTTCAATTTACGAGGAATTGTTACGTGCTTCTATCGCTTCGGCTTCTAATGACCATCGTTTAGGTGCGAATGAAGCTCCGCCTGCAATTATTTCAATTTTTATTGGTCAGCAATTAACAAAAGTATTGGAAGAATTAGAAGGTGTTTCGACAGGGAAATTATCTCCAGAAGAAAAAACTGATTTAAAATTAAACGTTGTAGGTAAAATTCCAGATGTTTTATTAGACAATACTGACAGAAACAGAACTTCACCATTTGCTTTTACAGGAAATAAATTTGAGTTCCGCGCTGTAGGATCAACTGCAAACTGTGCAAATGCGATGACAACCTTGAACGCAATTGTAGCAAAACAATTGATTGATTTCAAAAAAGAAGTTGATGCCTTGATTGAAACAGGTTTGAAAAAAGACGAAGCAATTTTCAATGTTTTACGTGAGTATATCAAAGAAACAAAAAATATATTATTCGAAGGAGACGGATACAGCAAAGAATGGGAAGAAGAAGCAGCTCGTAGAGGATTGTCAAATCACAAAACAACTCCATCAGCTTTAAAAGCAAAAGTTTCTCAAAAATCGTTGGATTTATTCTCGGAGCTTAATGTAATGAACAACACAGAAGTTGAAGCGCGTTATGAAATCGAATTAGAAGATTACATCAAGAAAATTCAGATTGAAGGTCGTGTTTTAGGTGATATTGTTAGGAATCATATTATTCCGACAGCTTTCAAATATCAAAATATATTGATCAAAAACATTAAAGGATTCAAAGATATTTTTGGAGATGATTATGAAGAATATGCAGGCGAGCAATTAATCATTTTAAAGAAAATTTCGATGCATGTAAACGAATTAAACGCAAAATTGCACTTAATGATGGATGCGCGTAAAGAAGCAAATGTGGTTGAATCTTTAGAAGAGAAAGCATATGCTTATTGTGATAAAGTAAAACCATATTATGATGAAATTCGTTACCATGCGGATAAGTTAGAATTAATGGTAGACAACGAATACTGGGTCTTAACAAAATACAGAGAATTATTATTTACGAGATAATATTTTCAACAATAAATTACTAAACCGATGAGAAATCATCGGTTTTTTTTTATTCAAATTTTCTGAATCCCTTGAGTTATTGTATCTTTGCAATCCAATAAAAGTATATGGCAGATTTAGGTCTATTAGATAAATTAAGAGCAATCAAACAACGTTTCGATGAGGTAGCAGATTTAATCATCCAACCAGATATCGTAACAGATCAAGCTCGTTATGCGAAATTAAACAAAGAATATTCTGATTTGAAAGACTTTGTTGAAATGCAAAAACAATACGAAAACTTAATCAATGTAATTGAGGAAGCAGACGAAATTATTCAAGATGGTTCTGATGCTGAAATGGTTGAGTTAGCTAAAATAGAAAAAGACGAAGCAATCAATGCGATTCCACCTTTAGAGGAAGAAATCAAAATGATGTTGATTCCAAAAGATCCAGAAGATGAGAAAAACATCATTGTCGAGTTACGTTCTGGTACAGGAGGAGATGAAGCAGCGATTTTCGTAGAAGATATTTACCGCATGTATTCGATGTATTTCAAAGAAAAAGGATGGAAACACGAAGTATTAAATACTTCTGAAGCATCTGGAAAAGGATACAAAGAGTTGGTGATGCAAGTAGAAGGAAATGCAGTGTATGGAACGATGAAATACGAATCGGGTGTTCACCGTGTACAACGTGTTCCTGAAACAGAATCGCAAGGGCGTGTGCATACATCGGCGATTACGGTTGCGGTTTTACCAGAAGCAGAGGAAGTTGATGTAGTGATTAATCCAGCAGATTTGGAGTATCAAACAGCGCGTTCGTCTGGTGCGGGAGGACAAAATGTAAATAAAGTTGAAACAAAAGTTCAATTAACGCACAAACCTTCTGGAATTGTAATTGTTTGTCAAGAAGCGCGTTCTCAACATAAGAACCGTGAAAAAGCGTTACAATTATTACGTACAAAATTGTATGAAATCGAGTTCGAGAAAAAACATTCAGAACGTTCTGCTCAACGTAAATCGTTAGTTTCGACTGGTGACCGTTCGGCTAAAATTCGTACATACAACTATCCGCAAGGACGTGTAACAGATCACCGTATCAACAAATCAATTTATAATTTGGATAACTTTATGAATGGAGATATTCAAGAAATGATTGATGCATTGAAAATGGCAGAAAATGCAGAAAAATTAAAAGGTTCGGAAGAAGATTTCTAACATCAATTTTAAATCTTAGATCATACAAAACACTTCAAGAAATTGAGGTGTTTTTTTATATATTTATAGTATTAAGAATAAAACAAATGATGAAAACAAGAGTTAAAATTTGTTGTATTAGTAGCAAAGAAGAAGCACAACAAGCGATAAAATATGGAGCGAGTGGATTAGGTTTAGTTGGTAATATGCCAAGCGGACCAGGTATTATTGGTGATGATTTAATCAAAGATATTACACAAATTATCCCGCCAACATTAGCTTCGTTTTTATTAACAAGTGAAACAACTTCAGAAACAATTATTCAACATTATAAAAAAGTTTATACGAATACAATTCAGTTGGTTGATGAGCTGAAAAACGAAGAATATCAAATTTTGAGAAACGAATTACCTTGGGTAAAATTGGTACAAGTGATTCATGTAATTGATGAAAATTCGGTAACTGAAGCGATAGAGAAATCTCAGTTTGTAGACGCTATTTTATTAGATAGCGGAAATCCTAACTTACAAGTAAAAGAACTGGGAGGGACAGGGCGCACGCACAATTGGGCGATTAGTAAAAAAATTAGAGAAGAAATTAACATTCCTCTATTTTTGGCTGGCGGTCTTCATCCTGATAATATTCGTGAAGCGATTGATGTTGTTCAGCCTTTTGGCGTAGATATTTGCAGTGGTGTAAGAACTGACGGAAAATTAGATGAAAAGAAATTAGACGCTTTTTTTAGAGCGGTTAATGGTTAAAAAAATAAAATCCTTGTCAAAGTTTTGAATCTTGACAAGGATTTTACTTATTCAAAAACCTAATTAGAAGTTTCAAATTCTATCAAATAATTTTTTAGAGGGTAATTAGTTGTATTTCTAAAATTACTTGTAATCATAAACTGATATTTTTTATTTGGTTCTAATTCTACACTAATTGTCCAACTTTTATTATCATTTGACCAATATCTTTTCTTGAAATCACTTTTAGGAAATGCGGCTTCACCTAATTCACCATAATCTACTCCAGTATTAAATCCATTTAGAGGTTCAGAAAAATTGATGGTAATCTCTTTTGTTTTGGGATCAACATTTTTACTGTAATTGTTAAATTGTTTTATTCCAAGAACAGTAGGTCTTTTGCTTTCAAAATCTTTTTGAAGTTCTTCTAATGATTTAGAAAAATAATTTGATTTAGTTACATAATCTTCAATAACAGCTTCGTTTGCATAATCTAATTCGATTAATTCTTTTATTGCATTTTGTTTATTATTCGCTTGATTGTAATAGTTTTCAGCCATCTGATAACCGACATAATAACCTAAATCTCTTACACCAAACTCATTTGGAGAATCTCCCCAAAGCCATTTGTTTAAATTATTAAGAGTAAACATTTCTTGTTCAAATCGTGCTCTTACTTTTTCGTTATTCTTCTTACCATAAGCTATTGCAGGAGCTACCGATGGTACATTCATTGCTTTTGTGGAGACAAATTCTGCAATACCTTCGTAAATAACATTAGAAAGAAGATTGTTTGCTGGTAATTTTTGTTGTGTATGTACATACTCATGCGCATTTAATAATATTAAATTATTAATCGGTTCGCTATCAAAATACAAACGTCTTGAGTTGCGTTGATTTTCAGGAAATTCGTCTGTAATGGTATTTTTATCCGTCATCGCAATTTCGCTTCCAATCAAAACACTTCCATCTTTTATTGTTCCATTTGTACGTAATGCACCAATTGTAAAGTAAATATTAGCTGGTTTTAATTCAGGATAAATCAATCGGAGTTTTTTAATTCCTTTATTCAAATCTTTTGATAGATTCTTAGACTTTAAGGTATTTTTTCGAACCGAATTCCAGAATTTAGGATAAGTATTAATTGCATTGATATAATCTTTTTCGGTATAATTTCTTGCTTCTCTAATTAATTTTAAACCTTGTGTACCTTTTGATAAATAGTCGTCATTCAAATATTTATATTGCAATACAGAATCTTTAGTTTGAGTTATTTTATCATAAGCAGTCCAAAAATTATCCACGTCTGATGTAAAAACTTTTTGCGCATTGACAGAAAAAGAAAAGAGGAAATAAGCTGTAATAGATGTTAATATAGAATTTTTCATAAATAGTATTGAGTATCTAAAATAATCTATTTCTATTTAATTCAACAAAAAAATCCATCCCAATAAATTGAGATGGATTTTACATTTATAAAAAACTGAAAATTAAAATAATTATTCTTTTTTAATGTCCTGCACTGATTACTTTACCTGCTCCTTTTTTGATAAAGAACAAAATAAATGGAATACAGATTAAGAAAACTACACCCAAATACAAGAAAACATCCATATAAGTTAACACAGTTGCTTGTTTGGTAACTTGTAAATCGAGTAGGTTATAGGCTTTATTTAATGCTTCATTTGGTGCAAAACCTTTGCTCACGAAGCTCATTTGTAAATTCTGAATATGTTTTTGTACATCAAAATCGGATGTATCAAGATGCGAAACTAAATTTGTTCGGTGTCCAACTGTCCAACGCGAAATAAATGTTGTAATAATCGCAATACCAAAAGATCCTCCTAACTGACGCATCATTCCTGTAAAGGCAGCTCCTTCACCAATTTGTTGCCCCGTCAAACTAGAAAGTGAAAGTGTGGTAACAGGTACAAATAATAATCCCAATCCAACTCCACGAACAATTAATGGCCAAAAGAAATGCTCGGAACCTGTGTCTGGTGTTAAGATTTTGTATGACCAAAAACTGTAACAGAAAAAGATAAAGAATCCTCCTGCAACCATATATTTAGGTGGTACACCTTTTTGTAACATTGTTGCGATGATTGGCATCATGAATGCTGTCATCAACGATGAAGGGATTAATAATAAACCTGCATCAGTCGCTGTCCATCCTAAGATTGATTGTGTATAAATTGGAATAACGAATGTCGATCCATATAATCCAAATCCTAAGATGAAGGATAAAATAGTACCAACTGCCAAGTTGCTATCTTTCAGTACACGTAAATTTACAATCGGATGTTTGAAAACTAATTCTCGCCAAATAAATAAAATGAATCCGAAGAAACTTGCAATACTTAAGGTTACAATTGTCGAATCTGAGAACCAGTCGTCTTGTTGTCCGTGTTCTAATACATATTGTAACGATCCAACTGCAATGGCTAACAAAATAATTCCCAAGAAATCGACTTGACTTAGTTTTGATTTCTCTGCATATTTTGGACTGCGAACAAATGATATCGTTAACAATACTGCAATAATCCCGATCGGAATATTGATGTAAAATATATATGGCCAAGACCAATTATCAATAATATAACCTCCTAAAGGCGGACCAAGCGTAGGACCAACAATAACTCCCATTCCATAAATTGCCTGCGCTAAACCACGTTTTTCGGGTGGATAACTTTCGGTAATGATGGTTTGCGAAGTTACTAATAGCGCTCCACCACCAAGTCCTTGTATAAATCGGAACAAGATAATTTCCCACAACGTTGTTGCATTTCCACAAAGAAATGAGGCAACTGTAAAAATGATAATCGAAGCCGCAAAATAATTGCGTCGTCCAAATTGTTGCGACAACCAGCTGGTCATCGGTACTACAATTACGTTGGCAATTGCGTAAGCGGTAACCACCCACGCAATATCAGTTAAAGAGACACCCAAACTACCTTTCATGTCATTCATCGCAACGTTTACAATTGTTGTATCAACAATCTCTAACAATGCACACATGATGGCGGTAATGGTGATGATTACACGTCTTGCACCATATTCAACTAAATTATTTTCTTCCATAATTTTTCTGAATAGGTGTTATTACTTTGCAGAAGTATTCGATTTTAAAAGAATATCAGCTTCCACGTTCATACCTGGACGAATCATTTTCAACATTTCGTCTTTTTGATCGATAAATTCGATTTTAATCGGAAGACGTTGAACTGTTTTTACGAAGTTACCAGATGCATTATCTGGAGGTAATAACGCAAATTTAGCACCTGTTGCAGGAGATAAAGACGTTACTTTCGCTTTGAATTCGTGGTTTGGATATGCATCTACTTTGATGATGGCTTCTTGTCCAACTCTAATTTTTTCTAATTGAGTTTCTTTGTAATTTGCCACAACCCAAATATTATTTGTTGTCACAATATTAAACAAAGATTGACCAGCTTGAACCAATTGTCCTGGTTGTAAATTAATTTTAGAAACTTGTCCATCTTCAGCTGCAATTACATACGTATAAGACAAATATAATTTTGCATTATCGATGTTTGTTTTGCTTTGACCAATTGCTGCTTCCGCAACTTTAATTTGTGCTTTTGAAGCATCAGCTTGTGCTTTCGAAGTGTTCACTTGTTTTGCTGTAGCTTGCGCTTGTTTTGCTGTAGAAGCTAATTGAGCACGAGAAACACCTAATTGTTCTTGTACAATTCGCAATTGCTTTTCAGCTGTTTCTTTTGCTGCTAAAGCTTGCTCGTATTGTTGTTTTGTGATCGATTGATTTTGGTATAATTTATTGTAACGATCAAAATCATTTTTCGTTCTCCAAACTTGTACTTTTGCTGCTTCTACATTTGCTTGAGCTGTATTAACACTTGCTTGAGCTGTTTCGATTGTTGTATTTGCTGCAACTGCACCAGCTTCTGTCACTCCAATAGCTGCACCAGCTTGAGAAACACCTGCGTGAGCAACTCCTAATTGACCTTCTGCTTGTAATAGAGCATCTTGCGATTGTTGCAATTTCAAGGCAAATTCAGATCCATCCAAAACAACTAATGTATCACCTTTGTGAACCATTTGGTTATCTTCTACTAAAATCTTCTGAATGTATCCTGAAACTTTAGGTATAACAGGTGTTATTTTTGATTCAATTTGTGCATCATCAGTAATTTCGTGCGCTTGTCCGTGTAAATATTTATAAACTCCATATCCACCTCCAAGGATGATTAATGCTCCTAAAACGATGATAAATTTTGAATTTATTTTTTTCTTTTCTTGATTATTTTCTTCCATATCGAGAGGTGTTATTGTACGTTTTCTAATAAAATTCCTGTAGTATAGTAATATTCGTAGATCGCTAATTGTTCGTCAGCATCTCCGACAACTTGATTGATTTTTGCTTGCAATTGTTGTACATCCGCTTCTAATAAATCGTCTGTATCAGCCAATCCGTTGTCATTTTTATCTTTTACAATTCTGTAGTTTTCGTTCGCTTGTTCTACAGCTTCTTTGTAAACATTATTTTTCTTTTTTGCTAAATCATACTTTTGAAAAGCTTCGTTCATTTCAACTTTAGCTTTATCAATTGTCGTTTCTTTTTGCATCTCATTTTCTAATTTCTGAGCTTTTGCAATTTCAACTTCTGCTTTATTTTTATACAAAGAAGATAAATCATATTTCAATCCGACACCAACATTTGTTGCATTTGTAACCGAAGCAACTTTATCAATATCCATCGCAATATATCCAGCTGAAACCGCTAATTGAGGGTAATAAGCTGCTTTCGCAATTTTGATTTGACTATCAGCAATCTGATTTTTTACATCATATGATTTAATATCTGTACGATTGACGTAATCTTGAGAATTTTGATTGATGGTTTTCAAGGTTTCTACATTATCAACATGAACGATTTTACTTTCGTCTTGTCCAGTCAATAAATTCAATCGGTAATTGATGTTTTTGTATTGCGTTTCGGCTTCATCAATTGCAACTTGCACATTCGATGCTTGCAATTTTGCTCTCAACAAATCATTTCTCGCGATGATTCCGTTATCCAAAAAGTTTTGAAAATCTTTCACACGTTGATTTGCTCTCACTAAGTTTTCATTCAACACATCGATAGAACGTTGCGTTTTGTACAATCCAAAATATAAATTAATAGCTTGCCAAACCACATTTTCTTTTGTTGCTTCGATTTGTAAGTTTGATAAATCAACCATTAATTCATTGCTTTTGATTGCATTTTTAATTTTAAATCCAGCAAAAACAGGAACAGAAGCACTTGCTTGTCCTAATAATAATTGGTTCGGTTCAACTCCCATTCCTCCACCAGAAGATTGCATCGGAAGTTTGATGTCTACATTTGTTGTCGTAAACAAATGCATATATTGTCCACTCAACGAAATGTCTGGTAAACGATTGTTTTTCGCGCTTTGTACTTTATACTCACTTGTATTTTTAGCAGCTTCGGCAACTTTCACAGATTTGTTGTTCTGCAAACTTTGTTGAATAACTTCCTGCAAAGAAACGTTGGTTTCCTGCGCATGAGCGAAAGTAGCAACAACTAAACAAATCGGTAAGAAAATTTTATTTTTCATCGTATAGTAAAATTGCTTTTAAAGAATCTATTAAATAAGGGTAATATTCTTCGTGAATATGTTCTGTAAACTCTTCATGAGAAGATAATCCCCATTGTTTCATATATGTTTTTTCGTTCAAAATCAAATAAGATGTTCCGCCAATAACTACCATTACAACAGCTTCGGCAGGAGCTTTTCGTTTAAAAACGCCTTCAGAATATCCTTCACTAATAATGTTAGTGATATATTCTAAATTTTTCGTTTTTAACTCATTGACTTTACAATCAATTTCTAAAATTGAATCTCTTTTCGAATATTCTCTTGCCATAATTCCATGAAATTCAGGTTTATCTAAAATTCTATTCAAATAAGCTTTTAGGATTGACTGTAACTTTTCAAATGGAGAAAGTGTCGAATTTTGAGAAATCGAGGCCAATGATTCATTGAAAGTTGTGATACGCCAACTAAATAAATTCTCGACCAATTTATCTTTTGATCCAAAATAATAGCTAATCATCGCAATGTTAATGTTTGCTTCTTTTGCAATTTCTCGAACACTTGCAGCATCAATTCCTCGTCTTCCAAAAACTCGTTCAGCCGCGCCCAAAATTTCTATTTGCTTCTCACTTAATTTCATCTTATAAAAATTGAACGTGCAAAGTTAAACAAACGTTTAATTAATTTAAAAAAAATAAGTATTTATTTTAATGATTTTTTATAATTCATTGATTAACTTTTGTCTATGAAAGAAATTTTTCTACATCATATTTGGAAATTGAATCAATTTTCACATCAAAGCTTACAAACTTTTCATGGAGATTTCATTGAAATTGTGAAAGTTGGAAAGTTAAACCATCATGCTGGGCCAGATTTTTTGGAAGCAGAAATCATCATTGGCGATAAATTGTGGATTGGAAGTGTCGAAATGCATGTCAATTCTTCGGATTGGAATTTTCATCAACATTCAAATGATTTATCGTATCAAAATGTGATTTTGCATGTTGTATGGAATCACGATTGTGAAGTTGATATTTTGCGTCAACGTAATGTACAAACTTTGATTTTACAAGATTTTGTAAAACCGGAAATTGTTTTTAATTATCAAAATATTATTAATTCTAAGTTGGATAAAATTTATTGTGAAGAATTTTTAGATTCAATTGATTTGAAGCAATTTTCTTTTTGGTTTGAACGAATTTTAATCGAACGTTTCGAAGAAAAAACAAACGATATTGTACAAATTTTAGAACACAATAATTCCAATTGGGAAGAAACATTGTTCAAAAGTTTGGCAAAGAATTTTGGATTAAAAGTTAATGTAGAAACTTTTGAGATTTGGGCAAATTCTTTTCCGTTCAAAGTTTTGCAAAAAATACAATTTAATGCCCAAAAAGTTGAAGCCTTGTTTTTTGGACAAGCCAGTTTTTTAGAAGAAAACTATGAGAATGATTATTCTAAGCAATTAAAAAACGAATATCAATTCCTGAAAAATAAATATCAATTAGAATCAATTGAAAATAGTTTGTTCCGATTTTCGAAAATGCGACCAATTGGTTTTCCGACGATTCGTTTGGCGCAATTAGCATCGATTTATGTGAATTATCAAAGTTTGTTTTCTGAAATTATTCAGCCAAAAAATTTGAAAGAATTTTATAAAATCTTCGAAAATTTGGAATTAAATTCTTTTTGGGAAACGCATTATACATTTAAGAACGAATCAAAATTTCAACTCAAAAATCTTTCAAAAGATAAAATAAATAATTTGCTCATCAATTCTATTATTCCGATTCGTTATGCTTTTGAGCGACAAAAAGATGAGGTAGAAATTGATTTTTATTTGGATTTATTAAATGAAATGGAAGCGGAAAATAACTCGATTTTAGATGAATTTGAACGAATTGGTTTTGAAAATAAAACCGCAAAAGATTCTCAACAATTAATTCAACTTAAAAAAAGATATTGCTCCGAAAAAAAATGTTTAAATTGCGCTATCGGACAACAAATTTTACGTTAAATGAAAGATCAAATTAGGAATTTTACCGAAACAGAATGGTTTAATGTGATTTCGCGATTTGCAGACAAATTGGGAATTCGCGTTGCAAAATTACGTTTGATTTTCATTTATTTAACCTTTGCAACTTTCGGTTTAACCTTTATTGGTTATTTTATTATGTTATTCTTTTTTTGGGTAAAAGATTGTTTTGTTATCAAACGAAAATCGGTTTTTGATTTGTAAAAAATATTTACAAATACTTAAAACCTTTTATTAATTTTAGATTTCTTAATTTGTTAAATATTTGATGGTTATGTCGTTTTCGATATCGTGAGTGTTTGATAAGGATATTATTTTCACTTCTTTTCCAACCAAGATGAAATATTTAAAAAAATCTACTTTTTACCTGAATAAATCGCAAAGATTTGGCTTGTATTTATTATTTGTTTTGATTTTGTTATTTGAGATTTTTCAACATATTTCAGTTGAAAAAGAAACATATCAATTATCAGAAGCAGATAAAGCTTTGCTAGCAAATTATCAAAAAACTCCGAAAAATTATACATTTAATTCTACTTCAAATAAACAAGTAAAAGATTCAATCAAACCCTTTAACCCAAACGAATTATCTTTAGAAGATTGGATGAATTTAGGGTTTTCGGAACGTCAAGCTGAAGTCATTTTGAAATATAAAGGAATTGTTGGCGGAGAATTTACATCGAAAGAACAGCTTAAGAAATGTTATGTTATCGATGAAGGAAAGTATAATGAATTAGCTCCTTTTGTTCTTTTACCAGAACAATCTAAATCGAGTTTTATAGATTATTCATCACCAAAAACTAAAATAGTTTACAAAAATTTCAATCCAAATGATTTGCCACAACAAGGCTGGGAAAAACTTGGTTTTTCGCCAAAACAGGCAGAAATAATCATGAAATATAAACAGATTGTTGGAGGAAAGTTTACGTCGAAAGAGCAATTGAGGAAATGTTTTGTGATTGATGATGTGAAATATGCGGAGATGAAAACGTACATTTTGTTACCAGAAAAATCGAAGGAAGATGAAAAAAATGAGAAAAAACAAAGTGGTAAAAAGATTGAATATGTAAAATTTAATCCAAATAATTTTTCTGAAAATGATTGGCAAAAAATAGGTTTTTCGTCTAAACAAGCGACTTCAATTCTGAAATATAAAAATATTTTGGGTGGACAATTTAAATCGAAAGAACAATTGAAAAAATGTTATATGATTTCGGACGAAAAATATGCAGAAATGGAATCTTATATTGATTTGCCTGAAAATGTAATTTATAAAGCTGAGCAACCAAAAGTTGAGCAACCAAAAATAGAGGAAAAAGTAGTTGAGAAAATTGAAGTTAAAGAGAAGTTTAATCCAAATAATTTGAGTCATGAGGATTGGATGAAACGTGGTTTTACAGAGAAACAAGCGAATACGATTCTTAATTTTAAACGTTCGTTGGGAGGTAGTTTTAAAGATGCAAAAACGTTGAAAAGATGTTACGGGATAAGTGAAGAAAAGTTTAAAGAAATTGAGCCCTATTTGGTGTTTGAATGATTATTATTCATTCATAGGTTAGTTTTTAAAAAGATAAACGCGTTATAGGATTTCCTAAACGCGTTTATTGATTGATATGATTTTAGCCGATTAATAATTGAATAAATCTTCTAAAGTCAATTCTTTTACTTGTCCTAATTTCTCTACAGAAGGCCAATCTAAGTTTTCTTTCTTACCAATTAAACCAACATTGAAGTTTTGACCTTTGATATGTTTTTGGAAAAATTGATCCAATTGATCTAATGTTAATTTAGATGTTTGATCGTAAATATCTTTATTGATATCATAATTTAGACCTTTATCTTGTAATGATAACCAATAAAAGAACACATTTGCTTTTGTATAACGACTTGTAGCGATTTGCTTAAGTGCTGCTTGCTTAGAATTATTGAATTGATTTTCTGCTTTTGGCATATTATTCATTAATTCTTTCATTGCGTCAACAGCTTGTGGCAATTTGTTTGCTTGTGTTCCAATTACAGCTCTTACATAATTGTAATTATCTTTTTTATTTGCATTAATGTAATAAGAACCAGCAGAATAAGCCAATGATTTAGACTCGCGAATTTCTTGGAAAACGATAGATGACAAACCTCCACCAAAATACTCATTGAAAATTCCTGTAGATGTCAACAAAGTTGGATCATATTTAGTATCACGAGCAAAGAAATTAATTTCCGCTTGTACCATATCGTAAGGAGCAAAATATACTTTGCCATCTGTAGCTGGTTGTGGATATTCTTTTTTCTTAGGATAATCTAAATTTTTCCCGAAATTATGATTTTGTTCAATTGCTTTTTTCGTTTCCGCTTCATTATTTCCGTAATAGAAAATCTGGTGCTTGTAATTAAAGAAATCTTTGATGATTTGCGTTAATTCTTTTGGATCAATAGCTTTCAAATCAGCTTCAGAAATAATATCTCTCGAGCGATTATTTGGTCCATATTGCGCATAAGTGTTCAACAAAGAAGAAATCACGTTTTTGTTCTTTTTTGAATTTTCTCTTGATTTCAAGATTGTTTTCACATATTCTTGGTAAGATTCATTATTTGCAACGGCATCACTTAAAAGATGTTCAAATAATTTGATTCCGCTTGTTAAGTTCTTTTGTAAACCTGTGATATAAACAGAAGTTCTTTCTGTACCAGGATTAACTCCATAATCAACACCAATTTTATAAAACTCTTTTTTCAAGTTTTCTGGCGAATATTTGGACGTTCCTAAATAATTTAAGTAATTAATCGCTAAACCAAGCTTTTTGTTATTGTCTGATCCCATATCCGCGATATAGTAAACAGAGCTAATATCGTTTGTCTTGTTCTGAATCGAAGTGAATTTTGCATTCTTGATTTTACTTTCGTTCAATTCTTTTTTGAAGTCAACAAAAACTGGTTTAATCTCACTTGATTTAATCTTCATGAAATCTTTGTACCAAGTAGATTCAGCATCACGATTCAATTGAATTGGCGTAATTCCAGGATTCGAAACACGTACCAAATCCTTGTTTTCACCTTGACGTTTGTAAACAATTACATAATTATTCGTATAATTATTCTTTGCAAAGTCCATTAGTTCTTGCTTTGTTACACGACCCATATCATCGTATTGATCGACAACTTCTGCCCAAGGAACATCATTGATATATGATTTGTACAAACTTGCTGCTAAAGAACGAGTATTTTCCCAGCTTTTCATACGAGATTTTCTTAAATCATTTACAACTGCTTCTATCATCCAATCATCAAATTCCCCTTTTTTGATTTTTTCAATCTGAGCAATTAATAAATCACGTACTTCTTCTAAACTTTGTCCCTGTTTTGGAGATCCAGAAAAAGAATGCATACCATAATCTCTAAAGAAAGAAGAAGAGCTTCCTGCTCCTAATGTTTTTTGCTGTTGATTGATATTTAAGTCGATTAATCCAGCTGTAGAATTACTTAAAATATAATCAATTAATGTTACATATTTTGCATCAGAACTTTTTGCTCCGTTAAAACGGTAAGCAAACTGAACACGTTCCGAAGATGGACTAAAAACTTCGCTTGTTACAATTGTTTTAATCGGCTCTTCTTTTGCAACATATTGTGCAGGAGCTGCTTTTGTAGCATAATTTCCAAAATATTTGTCAATCATTGGAACAGCCGTATCAAAATCGAAATCACCAATCAACATCACAGCCATATTGCTCGCTACATAATATTTATCGAAATAATTATGAATTGCAACCATTGATGGATTTTTTAAATGTTCTGAAGTTCCAATAGTTGTTTGTGTTCCGTAATGCGATTTTGGAAACAATGTTTCCATCATTTTATAAAAAACTAAACGTCCATCATTGTCTTGTGAACGATTAAATTCTTCGTAAACGGCTTCTAATTCAGTATGAAAAAGACGTAAAGTTAATTCACTAAAGCGCTCAGATTCTACTGTTAACCATTTCTCTAATTCATTATTCGGAATATTATTATGATAAATTGTTTCTTCTAAAGATGTATGTGCATTAGTTCCTGATGCTCCCAAAGATGAAATTAATTTATCGTATTCGTTTGCCACAGCATATTTGGATGCTTCTTGCGAAACTTGATCAATTTTTTTATAGATTTCTACTTTTTTTGCAGGATCTTTTTCTGCTTTGTGCTGTTCGTATAAATCTGAAATTTGTTGGATCAAAGGTTTTTCAACAGCCCAATTTTGTGTTCCAATTTTAGAAGTTCCTTTAAAAACCATATGCTCTAAGTAGTGAGCCAAACCAGTATTGTCTTCTGGA
Source organism: Empedobacter sp. UBA5987 (assembly GCF_002429865.1). Classification (NCBI taxonomy): domain Bacteria; kingdom Pseudomonadati; phylum Bacteroidota; class Flavobacteriia; order Flavobacteriales; family Weeksellaceae; genus Empedobacter; species Empedobacter sp. UBA5987. The sequence continues at coordinate 128,925 of NZ_DJBB01000047.1, read as the reverse complement.
TCGTTGTTAGAACCTGTTTTTACAGCTATATGAGTTTGGATTCTTGGTTCGTCTTTTATTTGAGCCAAATAGATTTTCAAACCATTTTTTAGCGTATAAATTCTTGTATTCGAAGGATCATTTTCTACCATTTCGTAGGTATATCCTTTATTGTCAGTTTTTTTCACTGTTTTTAATTGTGCGTGAGTAAATACAGAACCAAAAATGATTCCGCAGATCAAAATAGATTTCCTCATGTATTAATTTTTTAAGTTGCTTAAAAGTAATACATTAAAACGAATAAGAGAAAACTATTTTCGATATAGAGTTATTTTGTTAATCTAAAACCAATCATTGTAAAGAGTAAACCAATGAGTACACTCAAAAAAATATAAATAATTGGTGTGATGTAATTTTGTTGTTGAATTAAGTTGAAATTTTCATACGAAAAACTTGAAAATGTCGTGAAACCTCCACAAAATCCAGTTATCAGTAAAAAATTGAAATAGGTATTTCCTAAACCATTTTTGATTGAATATCCATATAAAGTGCCAATCAAAAAACAACCGATAATATTTGTCAAAAACGTAGCAAATGGAAAAGGTTGTGAATAATATTTTCCGATTCCGTACGAAATTAAAAATCTTGCAACACTACCAAAAGCGCCACCTAAACCGACAAATAGTATAGATTTTAAGAGATTCATCATTCCTAAAGATGTGAAGCTAAAACAAGTTCAGCTTGACATCTGTATTTTATTTTGAGTATTAAATATAAAACTATTTTCCGATAAAATTCTTCACAGCAATTGCAACTTTTGCTCCGTCCATTGCGGCAGAAATAATTCCACCAGCGTAACCAGCTCCTTCAGCGCAAGGAAATAAACCAGCAACTTGCGTATGTTCTAAGGTTTCTTCATTTCTCGGAATACGAACAGGCGAAGAAGTTCTTGATTCTGTTGCCACAATATTTGCATTTTCGGTATAGTAACCATTCATTTTTTTACCAAATGTTTGGAAACCTAATTTCAAAGATTGATGAACTTCTTTTGGTAAAACTTCGCTCAATAAACCTGATGTTAAACCTGGTAAATAAGAACAATCGTTTAATGAATTGGATAATTTCCCTGAAACAAAATCAGTCATTCGTTGTGCGGGAGCTTTTAATTTACCTTCACCAACTTGCCACGCTTTTTGCTCGACCATTTGTTGAAACTTCATTCCACCCAAAGGTCCAGTAAAACCATATTTAGCAAAATCTTTTTCATCAACTGTTACAACCATTCCCGAGTTTGCAAAGAATCCGTCACGTTTAGAAGGTGACCAACCATTTACTACCAATTCTCCTTCGTCTGTAGATGCGGGCGCGATAATTCCACCGGGACACATACAAAAAGAGAAAACGCCGCGACCTGCTTCTTGAGAAACTAATGAATACGAGGCTGGCGGAAGAAATTCGTTGCGTTCTGTTCCGATTGGACAATGATATTGAGCAGAATCAATCAAACTTTGGTGATGTTCTACACGAACGCCTAATGCAAAAGGTTTTGCTTCGATTAAAACTTTCTTTTCATCTAACATTCTGAAAATATCACGAGCCGAATGTCCCGTTGCTAAGATCAAAGAAGAAGTTTTAATTTTTTTATCATGATTAATTTCAATTCCTTTGATTTGATTATTCTCGATGATAATATCCGTTAGTTTTGTATCAAACCAAACTTCACCACCACATTCGATAATTGCTTCGCGCATGTTGGCGATAATCCCAGGTAACTTATTTGTTCCGATATGTGGATGCGCTTCTTGTAAAATACGCTCTGTTGCACCGAAATGGACAAACCATTGCAATGATTTCAGAATGTTTCCACGTTTTGTAGAACGCGTATATAATTTTCCGTCCGAATAAGTTCCAGCGCCACCTTCGCCATAACAATAGTTTGATTCAGGATTTACTTTTCCTTCTTTATTCATTGCTGCTAAATCACGACGACGATCACGAACATTTTTACCACGCTCGATGATAATTGGTTTTAGACCTTGTTCTATTAATTCTAACGCAGCAAATAATCCAGCAGGACCAGCACCAGCAATATAAACTTCGTGTTTGTTTTCTACATTTTGAAGATTTGGATGAAACTCGAAAGCATCAGAGAATTCTTCATTTACAAAAACATTGACTTGTAATTGGGAAATAATATTTCGGCTTCGTGCATCTAAAGAGCGACGAATAATTTGGTAAGCATTGATATTCTCTGGTTTTGTTTTAACAGCAGATGCTAAACGTTGTTTCAAAATTTTCTCGTTTGCAGCTTCTGTAGGAGAAATTCGTATCGTTACATTTTGAGGCATAATTATTGACTAAAAAATAAAGTACAAAATTAGTTGAAAAAGCGCTTAGTTGAATAGCTTTATAACTGTTTTTATCAAAAAAAATAAATAAAATCATCCATCATAAAATGAAAAAAACTTTATTATTAATTGGAAGTGCAACTTTGTTGACAGCGTGTGCAAAAAATGCAAGTAAAGAACAAACGATCAATTTGGATACAATCGAAAATGTAAAAACGATTAAACTAAATGAAGGTGATCAGGTAAAATTAGAAGTTACTGCTAATCCTTCCACTGGTTATGACTGGTTTACTTCTGAACCAGAAGATTGTAGTGTGAAAATTGTTGATAAGTCAAATGTGAAAAATCAAAAAGAAGGAGTGGTAGGTGCGCCGAGTAAAAATGTATACACTGTGAAAGCGGGAAGCAAAGGCGAATGTACAATTCAGTTTGATTACAAAAGAGGCTGGGAGGAAGCTGCTCCAGCTAATACAAAACAAATTACATTTATTGTGAAATAAAAAAAAATCCACTCATTGAGTGGATTTTTTTAGTTTATTATCTTACAAATTAGATTCCTAATTTTTTCAACGTTTGTTTTTGAACACCGTTTTTATGAACTAAAATATTTGTTGTTTTGTACTGAACAAAAGCTTTTGTTACATAAAGATATCCTTCGTAATCGTTAGTTAAACCCCAAGAGTTTTTCACGATGTAGTAATCTTTTCCGTTTTGATCTTTCGCAATACCAACAATGTGCATTCCGTGATCATCAGTCGTTTGGTAATCATCAAAAGCAGCCTGACGCATATCTTCTGTAATTACTTTTTCTGGTTTTGGACCTTTGAACATATCTGCTTTTTGTTGCGCATTCATATCTGCAAAATCAACTTCTGGTACATACGCTACACCATTTTTCCAGCTAAATCCTTTTTCAGAAACGTCTGTTGCCCAAGCAACTGTAAATCCGTTTTTCAAAGCATAATCAATGTTATCAGTCATCTCTGTCATCGGAACATTGTAGAAAGATTCGTACGCCCAGTTATCTGGAATCGCTAATACAAACGGTTTGTAATAAGCGTGATCTTTGAAAGATGTAATCGCAACATAATCGTTTGGATTAATTCCTACTACTTGATCAGCAAATGTACGTGGTGTGTATTTTTTTCCGTTGTATGTAAACTCTTTTGGATATTCTCCTAAATAGCTATCCAAAACAGCTGTATAGGCTTTCTCCCAGTTTGGTGTTAATTTACCATTTGGATTTGCAACAACCGCTTTCAAAACTCCTTCTTGAATTGCAGCCATTTCACCAAATTGATTTGTTTTTGTTCCGTAATTTAAACCTGTGTAAACAGATTCTGGAACTGCTCCGTATTTTTTGATTGTATTCAAAACATCATAGAAAGAACCTCCATCACCTAAAGTTGTTGCACCGTGCATGCGAACATATTGTTTTCCTTTCTCAACATATGTATTTCTCGCATTGAAAATTGGAGACAATTGAATAGGTTGTTTTCCCATTCTTAACATTTCTGATTCGAAGAAAGAATTTCCTGAATATGACCAACAAGTTCCTGATGAACCTTGGTTTTCTACTGGAGTTTTAGCTAAATTGATAACGTCAGTAAATTTGAAAGCTTCTTTACTATTTTCACTAACATTTTTGTTCAAAGAATTAACTAAATTGTCTTGTGCAGAAACCAATTGAGCTGAAGCTAAAAATAAAGCTGAAGCTAAAACTGGATAAAAAATTTTACGCATTTTTAAATTTATTTTGTGTGAGTATTTTATAAGTAGCTAATTTCACGAAAATGTTAACAATAAACCTATAAAAATTTAAAGTTTTTTTAATAAAACTTCTTAGTAATCATTTACAAAATACATTTGTTAAGCTAAAACAGACTTGTTTGTAATCAACTGATTCCTCGGGAAAGGTAAAACAAGGTAGTTTGTAATCAAATTTTCTTGGCAAACATTACAAACAGATATGATTGAGATAAACGTAGCCTTACATTTATTATAAACAACCTTGTTTGTAATAAAATCTTTTTGAAGGAGATTACAAACAGATATGATTTAGATAAATTTAACTTTACAGACATTACAAACGCACATGTTTTAGATTAATGTAAGCTTACAAATAATTATATTAGTGGATAATTTAACGAACTAACGAAACAAAGTTATAGTTTACCTTGTAAGAAATAATCTTAACTGCAACTATTTAAAGTTAAAAAATAATTCCGAAAAATGATAAAAGATATTATTTTTCAAATATATGCAGGACAAAAATGTAAAAAGATGATAGATTTAGTTTTAAATAATTTCATATCAGAATATGAGAAACTTAATTTAGATTATGCTTTACCTATTTCTAATTTAGATAATACTTTAACTCAGAAGAAGAAATGATTAGTTACTTTATCAAAAAAAAAAGATTGATCAAACTTTTTATTGGAGTCAAGTTCATAATAATCCAAATCGCATTATGGTAGGTGCAATAATTACTGATGATGATAAGCTTATAATGAGTTTAACATTTGATGGGGATAAAGAAATTGAGAAAAAATATTTTAATAAACTCAAGTGTATTTTAAATTCAGAAATTGGAATCATTTCTTATGTAAATCCTACTGAGTACGAAAACGGAAAAGATTTTGTATTAAAATATGTTTAAAACAGAAATGCTTAATATAGGTTTGATGAAATGTATATTTAGAGCTAAATAAAACTAACCTTGACAATATTTTTTTTAAAACTGGCTTAATATCCCAAAGTGGATTTTAGATTCTTTAAAATCGAATGAAGTTTCGTCTGTTTTACCAACTGCATAACTCAAATTGAAAATTCCCATTTTAGTTAAAAAAGAAATTCCAGTTCCTAAACTTAACAAAGACGTATTCAGATTTGCGCGTTTGTTATCTATAAAACCATAATCGGCGAAAAGTCCAATATAGAATGCTTCGCTTGGAACAAAACGATAATCTGCACTCAAAAATCCGTACATATTTGTTGTAATACTTTCTTCGTTAAAACCTCTAAAACTACCAAAACCACCAATTCTGTACAATTCGTTTTCGGAGAAATCATCGTCTTTCGTGAGCAAACCTCTAAATTCTGCACCAGCTTTTAAGAAATGTTTTTTGGACAATTCGAATAAACGAAATGTTTTTAGACCAACTTCAATTTGATTGACGGTTTTATTTTCCAAATCTTCTGTCCACGAAAAATTCTTTTCCTTTTTACGAATCGAATTTACCACAACATTCAACATAGATTTTCCTTCCATCAAACGAAAAGGATGTTTCAGGAAATAGTGATAACTCAAACCAAAACCAATTTTCGAATAATCGTCGTAGCTCGATTTTAGATAGGAATCATCTTCCAACAAAAAGTTAGACGATTGTATAATTCCGCTTACACCAATATTCGAGTTGAGGTTGAGTTGATAAAATAATCGCTCCGAAAAATCTAAATTCACAAAAACAGAATCTTGTTTGAAAAGCTTGAAATTCGTTTCCGAACCAATCGCAGATTTGAACAAATAAGGTACTTTAACACCAATATTCAACGACGTATTTTTATTTGCTGTTCCAATCCAATTTAACCTGATTTCTTCCAAACTATTGAACACGTTGTTCAACGAAAGTTGTACATTTCCGTTCAATCTAAAATCGCCGTTATCATCTGTTCCAAAACCTAAAACACCATCAAAATAATTTGAATTTACTTTGCGAGGATACAAATATAAAATCGTAGAATCAGGCTTAAATAAAGTTTGTGGTAATTGCGCTTCTGCAATATAATTGGTTTGTTGCATTAATGTCGAAATTGTTGCCAACTTCTGTTCATTGTATACTTCGCCAGTTTTTATATTGAGTCCATGACGCAAATAACCTTTGGATAATTTTTCGTAACCAACCAATTTTACACCATCTATTGTTCGCAGATTTCCTTTGTCTAAAACCAATTCAATTTTCTGTTCATTTTGTTCAAAACCATTTGGAACAAGTTTTATTTGCGCAAACGGATAACCTTGATTAGTGTTGGTTGTTGCTATTTTATTTAGAATAGAATCTAAATTATTTGTTGGGAAATAATTATTTTTATTTTCGAACAATTCATTGTTTTTCACCCAAATTGTTTGGTACAATTTTCCTTTATTTAGATAAACTTTTTCATTTTTTATCGAATCAATCGTCAAAGTATAATAACCTGTTTTTTGAAGCGAATCTAAAGATGAATCAAGATTTTTGCTTTCGAAATCTTTTGTATACGATTTTGTATCATCATTATATCGTAAAAAATGATATGTTTTTTCTTGTCCAAAAAGTAAAATAGTTTGGATCAAAAAGAAGAATATGTAGCCTAAAAATCGCATTGTTGCTTATAATAACGTGTAAAATAGATGTTAAGTATTTGTTTTACTGATATCTATTAGTGTTCATGTGGAAATTAAAAATTATTTTTGACTTCAAATTTAAGATGAATGTTGAAATTATTTAAAATTACTGGATATTTAGAAGCTATTTCTGCGATAGTTTTGTTTTTTATCGCAATGCCAATGAAATATATTTGGGAAGATCCGACATGGGTAACATAAGCAGGACGCGTACACGGAGGATTGTTTATAGCTTATATTATATTGGTTTATTTATTGAAAGAAAAATACAATTGGTCTTGGAAAATTTTTATGATCTTTTTTATCGCAGCAGTTATTCCTGGAGGAACAATTTGGGCAGAAAAAAGATTAATCGAAGGCAAAAAATATAAACAAATGTTGGCTGAAGAAGCGAAATAAGACAACGATTAGATAAAAAAGTAAAACCTTAAACGTGATTGTTTGAGGTTTTTTTATGTTTTAGGAATCAAATTTTTCTAAATAAAAAAAGCCGAAGATTAATCTTCGGCTTTTACAGAGCGGGAAACGAGACTCGAACTCGCAACATTCAGCTTGGAAGGCTGACGCTCTACCAATTGAGCTATTCCCGCGTAAATTTTCAAATCAAATTAAAAAGTACCTCAGGCGGGACTTGAACCCGCACGTCCTAATGGACACAGGATTTTAAGTCCTGCGTGTCTACCAATTCCACCACCAAGGCAAAATTTGATTTTTGAATTTAATATTTCAAAGAGCGGGAAACGAGACTCGAACTCGCAACATTCAGCTTGGAAGGCTGACGCTCTACCAATTGAGCTATTCCCGCGTTGTGAGTGCAAATATAAGGTCATTAATATTACTTTTGCAAGTGTTTTTCGAATAAATTTTACAACTTTTTTCTAATAAATTAATTTTGAAATATTTGACTTGTTGATTTTTTTTGAGAAATTAGGGAATTGAATTATTTTATGGAGAAATTATTTATTTTTTGTGGTGTTTTTCTTCTTGTGATGAGTTGTAATTCTAAGAAAAAGTTTGAATCAGATAAATGGATTCCTTTTGAGGAAGGAGTTTACGGACAAAATTATCGTTATAAGATGTTGGATGATTTGGTTAATAATGTTTTAAAATTTGATTCATATAATTCAAATGGAACTTCAAAAAATGAGGTTTATAAATTGATTGGTAAGCCTGATGAAATTTTAGATAAAATGGAGGTTTATTTAATTCAAGAAAAAATTGGTAAAATTGATCAAAATGGAGAAATTAAACTTTATTTAAAATATAGTGATAATTTGACGTTGAATTATTGGAAAATACAAGAAACAACTTACAAAGAATAAATTATGAAAATCCCCAAAATTCATGGTATTATAGAACGTAGAATGTTAATCAATTTTTGTGTAGAACTACACTATATTGAGAAGATTTTACCTCAACCTTTTCGCCCAAAATTGTACAAAGGAAAAGCAATTGCTGGAATCTGTTTGATTCGATTAAAAGATATAAAACCAAAAGGTTTACCTGATTTTGTAGGAGTGAATTCTGAAAATGCAGCGCATCGAATCGCGGTTGAATGGGAAGAAAATGGCGTGACAAAAGAAGGTGTATATATCCCGAGGAGAGATACTTCTCTAAAATTGAATACACTTGTTGGTGGTCGAGTTTTTCCTGGTAAACATTATTTTGCGAAGTTTAATGTTATAGAAGAAAACGATAATTATCATTTAGATTTCACGAGTTCTGACGATACACGAATTGAAATTGATGCTAAAAAATCTGTTGAATTTAATTCTAATTCGATTTTCGAAACGTTGGATGAAGTTTCAAAATTCTTCGAGAATGGTTCTGTCGGTTATTCTCCAAATGGAAATAATTTTGAAGGTCTAAAACTCGAAACCTATAATTGGGGAGTAGAACCTTTGGAAGTTTTACATGTGAAATCAAGTTTTTTTGAAGATGAAACAATCTTTCCAAAAGGTTCTGTTCAGTTTGATAACGCAATTTTGATGACCAATATCGAACATGAATGGAAGTCGTTAGAAAAGATAAAATGTTTGTAGTTTATTCTTTCCTTAAAATAAAATCTTCCTCATTTGTTTTTCCTAAATTAAACTGAAACATTTCACCATAATTTATAGGTATTTTGAATGCATTTTTGATTGGTATTTGCAACAAATAACACCACATCAAACGGATGATTCCACCATGTGCAACAATCAGCACTTTTCCGTGTTGAGCATTTCGTAACTCGTCCATAAAATCAAAAAGTCGCGTAGAAATATCTTGCATTGATTCGCCGTTTGGTGTTTTAGTTTCGACAAAATCGGCGTACCAAGGTTCTATTTCTTCCGAAGGAATTTCGTTCCACGATTTCATTTCCCAATCTCCAAAATTGAATTCTTTTAATCGATCATCAAAAATAATTTCATTCGAGAAAGTTTCTGCCAAGCGTTGACAACGACTTAACGGACTTGAAAAAATTATATCAAAATTGCTTTCAATTTTAGTATGAATTTGTACCACTTCTTGATGAAAAGTGTCAGCTAGTTCCACATCAGTTTGTCCGTAACAAACGGATGAAGGAACATTAACTTTTGTATGTCGAATTACAGAAACTTGCATATAATTAAAACGCCAAGGTAAAACAAAACTTCGGTAACTTGTTGCACAGTTCCCAAGCAATCGCCCGTATATCCGCCAATATATTTCTTGAAATACCAGCCCAAATAAACTTTTCCTAGGTAACAAAGTGGTAAAATCAACAAGAATTTCCATTCGCCAAAAACAATAAAAGGCACAAGACAGAAAAGAAAACTATGACAAGATTTTTTATCGGAAGAGCTTTATTTGCCATCGGTTTCGATTTACTTGTGTCGATGTCTGTTACATATTCGTGGGTATAAATCATCATTCCAGAAAAAAAACGACTAACCGAATGTGCTGCAATCAAACTGAAAATCATCAACCGAAAATTATTTTCTGCAATATGAACCAATGAAGTAAATTTCAATAATAACAATAAGATAACGCCAATACCACCATAAGCGCCAATTCGGCTATCTTTCATAATTGTCAAGATTTTTTCTTTGCCATAACCACCACCAAAACTATCGCAAACATCGGTGAAACCATCTTCGTGAAAGGCGCCAGTCAGCAAAACACTTGCAATAATTGTGATAATAATAGCGATATCAACTGGTAAAATAAATTGACAAATTGTATAAATCAATGCATTGAAAGCGCCAACTAACAAACCAATTGCAGCATAATATTTCTGTGATTGATTCATAATTTCGTTGCTATATGGAATTTTGAACGGAATTGGAATTCGAGTAAAAAACATCAAAGCTGTTAAAAAGTAGGTGATTTCTTTTTTTAGCATTCCACTTCAGTTTCTTTGTTACTCACGCCTGCAGATTCGAAACTTGCCATATCATTAAAAAAGTTAACCGCACTTTTGATAATTGGATAAGCCAACGCACAACCTGTTCCTTCGCCAACACGCAAATTGATGTTTAGAATTGGTTCTTCGTTGAAATAATTCAATAAATATTGGTGTCCAGATTCATCACTTTGATGACAAAAAATAGCATTATTTAGAATTTCAGGGTTCAATTTCGACGCAACTAAAATAGCAGCCGAAGCAATATAACCATCAATCATCAACAGCATATTGTGTTCATAAGCAGATAACATTGCAGCTGTCATTTGCGCAACTTCAAAACCGCCAAAAGTGGCTAAAATCTCTTTCGGATCAGTAATTTTTCCATGTGTATTCTTCGCTACATTTAGAATATTGATTTTATTCTGTAATTGCTCATCATTCAAACCTGTTCCACGACCAACACATTGTTCAAGAGGTAAATCAGTCAAATAATGTACAAGCATTGATGCGGAAGAAGTGTTCCCAATTCCCATTTCGCCAAAACCAATAATATTTGTTCCGTTTTGAGCGATTTCGTCTACAATTGTCTTCGAATAATCAAAACATTGTTCCAATTGATCCAAGGTCATGGCAGATTCGCGCAAGAAATTTTTGGTTGATTTGGCTACTTTACAATTTTTCAAAACCGAATAATCCTCGAAATCATAATTTACACCAGCATCAACAATGGTTAAATAAATCTCATTTTGATTACAAAAAACATTAATTGCTGCCCCATTATTTAGGAAATTAAAAACCATTTGGGGTGTAACTTCCGCAGGATAAGCGCTAACACCAGATTGAGCAATTCCATGGTCGCTCGCGAAAACAATCAGATGTGGATTGATTAATTCTAAATGTTTTTTTTGTTGAACCAAACCAATTTTAAGTGCAATTTTTTCTAATAAACCTAAGGCTCCAAGCGGTTTTGTTTTAAGATCAATAATGTGTTGAATTTCTTCTTTTTGCATTTTATACTAAACTAAATTTTAATAAAAAATGCTTTCGAAATCAAGTGCAATCAATTAACAAATAATAAAATACATGCAGTTTTGATTGAGCTTCAATCGCGAAAGCATCATCTAAAAAGTGGTCTGGCTTATAGTTTTTCTCTACTTACAGTTGCGCGACAGCTCGAGATTTGCACTCGATTCCCTTTTGTGTTAGTAAGGTAATAAAATAATCATAAAAGCAAAAAAACTATTTTTTAATAGCCATTATTCCTTGTATTGTTGGTTCTATTGAAATATCTCCCATAATAATTTCTTCCGCTACGAAATCTGCTCCATTCAATTTTAGTTTTTTTGGTAGATTTTTGCTTGTATAATTTTTATTAATTTCTATGTTTTTTTCGATTGAAGCTAGTCGAATATCAATTGGCAAACCTTTTAGAACATGGGATTTTATGGTGTATTCTTTACAAATTTTTACAGTTCGTTCTATCAATTCACCATTAATTAATAATTGTAAATTGGAAAACTTTGAATTCTTGTGTTCGAACTTTAAGTAACAATTATTTTAAATTCAATCGATTCATTTTCTATAGAATTATTGATAGGTAAAGGATTATCATGACAAGCTGTATTATGTTTTTGAGCTTTTGATGAAGTACTCATTAATCCTAAAGCAGAAAAAATCATAACATTAGAAATCGTTTTCTTGAAAAGATTTTGACCTAATTGACTTGGATGAAAAATACCACAATGAACGTTTTTTTTCTGAAATTCATTTGAAATTTCGTCATTTGTGAAGTTAGAAAAGTCAGTGATTTTATGTTGACATTTCGTACAAAAATTATCATCTCGTAATTTTTCTTTGCATGGAGTTGGGATTGTGATTTTCATATTTTTTAAAGTTTAGATTTATAATAGAGATGATTTTTTGATTGAAAAGGTTGGTTTGATTTTCAGAAATATTTGATTTCGAATATTTGGATTTATGTAATATCTTTAACCACCTCTACTTTCCTTTAAAATAGCTATTATTTAAATGGAAAATTATCCCATCCCAACGAACGAAAAGCAAAGATTGCAAGCGGTTTACGATTATAATTTACAAGCGCATGATAAAGACGAAGAATTAGAAGTTTTTGCAAATGCTGCGAGTTTGATTTGTAATGCGCCAATTGCGTTAGTTTCTGTTTTTGATGAAAACTATCAAGTGATTAAAGCAAATTGTGGAATCGAGGTAGATATTGTTCCGCGTCAACAAACAATATGTCAATTTTCTTTGGTAGAAAATGAAATTTTGGTGATTGATGATGTGACGAAATTTGAACCTGCAAAAAATATTGCTGGTGTAAAAGCCGCAAATATTCAGTTCTATGCTGGTGTTCCGTTGATTGATGACAATGGAAATGCGTTGGGAACATTATGTGTAAACGACCATTATCCAAGAACGTTGGACGAAAAACAACGTAATTTATTGATTCAACTTGGGAAAAATATTACCAAATTATTGGTGAGTAAAAAGCGCAAAAAAGATGCGGCTTACTTTCAAAATATCTATAAAATATCTAATAATCTTATTGGAGTTGCCGATATTAATGGTGTTCTAAAATCTATAAATCCTTCTTTTAAAGAGGTTTTAGGAATAAAAGATGAAAAGACAATTATTGCAGAAAACTTTTTAGATTTTGTTTCGGAAAAAGATAAGAAGAAAGTTAATACGTATTTATCAAATCTTAAAAATAATACAGATTCAATCAATTTTAAATGTTTGATGTGTTCTCCTGAATCTCAAGAAGAGAAGTTAGTGGAATGGTATACAAAATCTAACTTAAAAATTGATAACGAAATCTTTTTCTTTGGTCGAGATATTACGCTTGAAAATTCGAAAAAAGTAGAATTAGAAAATAGCGAACGTAAGTTTAGAAATTTCTTCAATTCTTCGCTTGGTTTAATGACAATTCATGATTTGGATGGAAATATATTGTCGATAAATAAGACAGGATTAGAATCTATGGGCTATTCAGAAAATGAAGCAAAAGATTTGAATCTGAAAAAATTAATTCCAAAATCTAATCAAAAAGAATATCAAACCTATATCGAAACAATTTCGTACAAAAAGCAAGATTCAGGTTTGATGAGTCTGATAAAGAAAGATGGTTCGTTAACATATTGGTTATACAGCAATATTTTGGACAAAGATAACGAAGGAAATCCTGTTGTAATGAGCACTGCGGTGGATATGACGCAAAGGACTTTGTTGGAAAGAGACCTTAATCGCGCACGTCAATTGTTAGATCATACGTACGAAGTTGCGAATGTAGGAGGTTGGAAATATGATTTAGTGAAGCAAAAATTAATTTGGGCTGATATAACGAAAAAAATCCATGAAGTTGAACCAGATTATGAACCAAATGTAGAAACTGCACTCAATTTTTATGAAGCAAAAAGTAGTTATCCAAAAATAAAGAAAGCCTTTAAAGATGCGGTAGAAAAAGGAATCGAATATGATATGGAGTTGCAGATTGTTACCCAAAAAGGAAAAACAATTTGGGTAAGATGTAAAGGAATTCCAGAATTCGTAAACGGAGAATGTGTTAGCGTTTTTGGAATTTTTCAGGATATTAATGAGAGAAAACGTTATACGTTAGAGTTGACAAGACAAAAAGCTATTTTCGAAACGTTTATTAATCACGTACCTGCTTCAGTTGCAATGTTTGATAGTGAAATGAATTATCTGACTTTGAGTAATCAATGGAGTGATGAATTTGCGATAAAAAAGAAAAATGTGATTGGAAAATCTCATTACGAAATGTATGATGTTCCAGCAGAAAGAAAAGCTATTTATGAGGCTTGTTTGCAGGGCGAAAATTATTCGAATGAAGATACCATTTATCGCACGCCAAAATATGACACTGATCAACACTATTCGTGGGCGATTCATCCGTGGTATATCAATAAAAAACAGATTGGTGGTCTAATTATGTTTTCGCAAAATATAACAGAATCTGTCAAGAAAAATAAAGAACTTAAAAAAGCCAAAAAGAATGCTGATATCGCTAGTAAAGCAAAGTCTGAGTTTTTAGCCAATATGAGTCACGAGATTCGAACGCCGTTAAATGGTGTGATTGGTTTCTCTGATTTATTGTTGAAAACGCCGCTTAATCCAACTCAAAAACAATATTTGAATTTTATTAATGATTCTGCAAATTCATTATTGTCAATAATAAATGACATTTTAGATTTCTCTAAAATTGAATCAGGTCGAATGGATGTTTCGATAGAAAAAAATAATCTGTTCGAGTTAGGAAATCAAGTAATCAATGTGATTCTTTATCAAGCCGAAAACAAAAAAATAGAATTGTTGTTGAACATTGATAATAATTTACCTCAATTTATTTGGATTGATGAAGCTCGATTGAAACAAGTGCTAATTAATCTACTTGGAAACGCTGTGAAATTTACGGATAGTGGAGAAATAGAACTAAAAATTAGTCAAGTTGAACCAATTGTGAAAGGAGAAAAAGCAAAACTGAGATTCTCTGTTCGTGATACAGGAATTGGTATAAAACCAGAAAAACAAGCCAAGATTTTTGATGCATTTACACAAGAGGATAGTACTGTTAGTAAACGTTTCGGAGGAACAGGTTTAGGTTTAACAATTTCGAATAAATTATTAAATTATTTCGGAAGTCATCTAGAATTGCAAAGCGAAATAGATAAAGGTTCTACATTTTTCTTTGATTTAGAAGTTGATTACGAATATAATATTGAGCAACAATTTGATCATTTGGAAGAAATAAATCATGTGTTGATTGTAGATGATAATCAAAGTAATCAAATGATTTTGCAGCATATGTTGCAGTTCAAAAATATAACGTCTGATATTGCGAACAATGGAATGGAAGCGCTTCAGAAAGTTTTGAATGGCAATGTTTACGATGTTATTTTGATGGATTATCACATGCCAGTTTTAAATGGTTTAGAAACAATTCAGAAAATAAAAGAGTATTTTGTAACTAAGAATACAAAAATTCCTTTAGTATTATTGCATAGTTCTTCTGAGGATGAATATCTAATTCAGAAAGCAAAAGAATTGGGAATTACTTCGCGATTATTGAAACCAATTAAGTCTGAAGAATTGTTTGATACGCTGCGTAAAACGATTATTGATTCGAAAGAAATTCAAACCATAGAAATTGAAAATCAAGAAGAAATTTCGCAAGATTTTTCGAAACAATTTCATATTTTAATTGCTGATGATAATTTAGTTAATATGGCTTTAAATCAGCAGATTATCAAAAATATTGCACCAAATTCTATTTTGTATACGGCTGCGAATGGAGCGGAAGCCGTATCAATTTGTCAAGAAAATAAGATTGATTTAATTTTGATGGATATTCAAATGCCAGAAATGAATGGTATTGAAGCAACTAAGGTTATTCGTTTATTAAACAATTTTCAAGAAACTCCGATTATTGCAGTGACAGCGGGAAATGTAAAAGGCGAAAAGGAAAAATGTCTTAATGCTGGATTGAATGATTTCTTAGCAAAACCAATTCGAGAAAAAGATATTTTTGATGTACTAGAAAAATGGTTAGACTTTTCCCAATATGAAAAGATTGAAACCAATGATTTTGGAAATCACCTTGATCTTTCGATGATAAATAATTATACGAAAGAAGACGAATCGTTTAGAAAAACATTTATAGAAATAATTATTAATGAGTTAGAAAAATCTATACTAGAATTTGAAACTTATTCCAACATACAAAATTTAGAAGGATTAAATCAATTAGGTCATAAAGTAAAAGGCACAGCAAAAACTGCTGGACTTACAATTTTGGCTGATTTAACCGAACAAATAGAAAAATCAACTTCAATCAATTACCTACAAGAAAACCAGCTGATTATTAAAGTGAAAACCGAAATAGAATTAGTTATTAACTATTTAAAAAATATTTAAAAACCAATATTATGCAGATTTTAATTGCCGAAGATGATGAATTGATTTTAAAAACAATTGAGCACAAACTGAAAAAAGAAGGTTACAAAGTTGTTTTAACACGAAATGGAAAAGAAGCAATCAGTAAGATTGAGACTGAAGATATTGATTTGATTATCACTGATATTATGATGCCTTTTGCGTCTGGTTTGGAGATTATTAGTGCTGTTAGAAAAAGTAAAAATGCAGATACACCAATGATTATTTTGTCTTCTTTAGGGCAAGAAGATGTGGTGGTGGAGGCATTTAATTTGGGTGCAAATGATTTTATGGTGAAACCATTTAGTCCTATTGAATTGTCTGTTCGCGTGAAAAAATTGCTAAAATAAAAGCATGATTATCCTACAAATTATAACCTATACCGAGTTAATCGTAGGAATCTACGTTCTACTTATTTTACTTTTTTTGATAATTATTTATACGTTATTGACAAGTATAATTGAATATAAAATCATTACAAAGAAAAATAAGTGGAATGCTATTATTGATCAAGAAATTTATGAAACAATTTTGGATGATCAATCCAATTCGAATACTGATTTTACGGATTATTTGAAATCAAGTTCATTCAAACATTATTTTATCAAAAAATTACTAAAAGCGGAACAAAATTTTTCTGGACATTCAAAAGAAAGTATTCAAAATTTATTTGACCATTATGAATTAAAAAAAATATCCTTACAGAAATTAAATAGTCAAAAAAATCATGAAATTGCAGAAGCAATACAGGAAGTTACGACGATGAATCATGTTGAAACTTTACCGAAAATCAAAAGTATGTTACAACATAAAAATGATTTAGTTCGATCTGAAGCGCAATATGGTTTAGCAAAATTTTCGGGTTTCGAAGGATTATTTTTTTTGGACAATTTACAGGAGCAATTGACGGATTGGCAGCAATTGAAGTTGTTGGATGCAATTACAATTTTACCGAATAATGATGAGGTTGATATCATAATTTCGAGTTGGTTAAAATCACCTAATCAAAGTGTAAAAATTCTTGCTATGAAATTAATTCGCAAGTTTCAATTGTTGCAAATGCACGATTTGGTCGCAGATAATTTGCATGTTTCTGATGAAAAAGTTGTGGAAGAAACGATTAAAACATTAGTCAGAATCGAAGATGATTCAACTTCAAAGCTATTGATTGAACAATATCAAACGTGTAACGAAAAGTTTCAAATTCAAATTTTAAAAGCCTTAGATAAAATTTCTAATCCAGAAAATAACACATTTTTAGAAACTCAAGCAAAGGAAAATCCTTCATTTTCTGTCAAAAAAGCAAGTGTAAGAGCGTTAAATAATTGTTGTTCAAAAACCGATTTACAAAAACTTGCACATCAATCAAACTCTCCTGAATTAAAACAAATTATTAATCAAATTATCCAAGAAAACTAATCATGAATTGGATAGAAACGGCTTTCGATTTTTTTATTTACGGCTTTCTTTTTTATTCAATCCTATTAATTTTAGTCTATGGATGGATAGGTTTTTATGCGAAAGGAGCGATAAAATCTTATATACGAAAAAACAGTTTTACAGATTATTCGCTTATTGCAACATCGCCCAATGCGCCAACTTTTAGCCTTATTGCGCCCGCTTATAATGAAGGTGCAACGATTGTGGAGAACGTGCGTTCTTTGTTGTCGTTGTATTACAATCAACTCGAAATTATTATTGTAAATGATGGTTCCAAAGATGATTCGTTGCAACGATTAATTGAAGCGTATGATTTGATTAAAATTGATTATTTCGTTGAAGGAAATATCGAAACGAAACCAATTAATGCAATTTATAAAAGTACAAATCCTGTTTTCAAGAAATTAATTATTGTTGACAAAGTAAATGGAGGAAAATCGGATGCGCTAAATGTCGGAATTAATATTGCAACAAACGATTATATTGTTTGTATTGATGTCGATTGTATTTTAGAACAAGATGCGATTCTGAAGCTAGCAAAACCGTTTATGGATGAAGCAAAAGCAAAAGTAATTGCATGTGGAGGAGTTATTCGTTTGGCGAATAATTGTAGCATTGTTGACGGAAAAATTGTCGATGTTAATTTGCCAAAAACTCGTTTAGGAAGAGCGCAAGCGTTAGAATACATTCGAGCATTTCTTTTGGGAAGAATGGCGTGGTCGCGCGCCAATGGTTTGATGCTGATTTCGGGTGCTTTTGGTGCTTTTGATCGTGAAATTGTGCTTCAATGTGGCGGTTACGATCACGATACAGTTGGTGAAGATATGGAGCTTGTTGTGCGAATGAGACGTTATATGCATGAACAAAAATTGGCCTATAAAGTGGTGAATATTCCCGATCCGCTTTGTTGGACAGAAGTGCCAGAAAGTAAAGAAATTTTAACCAAACAACGCAATCGTTGGATGCGTGGAACGATAGAAACATTGTGGAAACATCGTATTTTATTTTTCAATCCGAAATATGGAAAACTTGGAATGATGAGTTATCCGTATTGGTTTTTCTTCGAATTTTTAGGGCCGATTATCGAATACATTGGTTGGATAATTTTCGTAGTTTTATTCTTTTTAGGATTAATTAATTGGCATATTTTCTTTCCTTTAATGGCTTTTGTGTTGCTTTACGGAATTTTATATTCGATTTATGCCATTCTGATTGATTTGATGACGTACAATGTTTATCACAAAAAAGGCGATATTCCGAAATTATTTTTTACGGCGTTTATAGAGCCGTTTACATTTCATCCATTTGTTGTGATGGCTGGCGTGAAAGGGGTGAAGGATTTCTTTTTGAAAAATAATTCATGGGGAGAAATGACGCGACAAGGTTTTGGAGGAAATCAAGCGAAAGAATTATCTATTTGGCAAAAACTGAAACTTGGATTTGTAAATTTGGCTCAGCAAACTACGTTTATTTCGTTGGTTTATTTGTTACTTTTTGGATTGTCAACAATTCTTGAATTTTATCTTTATCAAGAAAATCTTACAACAACTTCTAATCAAACTTTATTTTTTGACTTATTCATACATAATATCGATTTTGCTTTAGATAGTATTTTTGTGGTAAGTTTTGCATATTTTTTACTGCAATTTTATTCGATAAGTTGGGCGAAAAAATGGATCATTTTTGCGTATTCTTTTTTAATCATTTCAAATGTTTTATTGATTAAATATTTTCAAACAACGCTCAATTTATTAGGTTCAGATTTGTTTTCTTATACGTTCGAAGAATTGAAATTAATTATTGGAGCATCAGGTGTTGTAAATGTTACAAACATTCTTTTATCAATCGCTGCAATTGCTATTTTAACAACGATATTTATTTACAGTTATAGATTAAAAATTAACCAAAAAATTCTTCAATTACCATTAATAATTTTGAGTTTTTTATCGCTTATTGTTCCAATTAATTTGGATTTAAAAAGTTCTCAAAATGATGAGTTTTCATCTAATCTAATTTTGAGTAAGTCGTCTTATTTTTTTTCAAATTCGATTGAACAATATGCAGAAGATAAACTTTCAGAAATTGATTTTTTAAACTCAAATTCGAGTTCAAATAATGAAGATAATCGACATTATTTCGATAAAACTAATTATCCATTTTTGTATCAAGATGAGAACAAAAATTTCTTCGAGGATCAATTTAATTTAACAACAGAAAAACCGAATGTTGTTTTTATTGTGATTGAAGGTTTGGGACGAGCTTTTAGTAACGAAAGTGCATATTTAGGTTCTTTTACACCATATATTGATAAGCTTTCGAAAAAGAGTTTGTATTGGGAAAATGGATTAAGTACGACGGGAAGAACATATGGAGTTTTACCTGGATTGACGGGGTCTTTGCCATTTGCTGAAAATGGTTTTATGGAACAAAAGAGTTTACCTCAACATTACAATTTGTATAATTTGTTGAAAAGTAATGGTTATAAAACGGGGTACTTTTACGGTGGCGATGCTGATTTCGATTTTATGTCGAAATACTTGAATTATTCGGGTGTTGAAACAATTATTGATGAAAATGATTACGAAAATAATTATGCAAAAATTCCGTCGAATAATGGATTTTCTTGGGGATTTGACGATCATTCAGTGTTTAAAAAATATTTAGCAACGCAAAAAGAAAATAATCAACCATATTTTAATGTTTTGATGACGTTAGCGACGCATAGTCCTTTCTTAATAAACAATGTTGAGAAATATAATAAACAGTTTGAAACGTTGATTAAATCTCGAAATTATGATGCGACAACTTTGACGACAGTAAAAAAATATAAACAACAATTGGTGACTTTTTTGAGTGTTGATGAAGCTGTAAAAAACTTTTTCGAAGCTTATCAAAAACGTTCAGATTTTAATCAAACTATTTTTGTGATTACTGGAGATCATCGAATGCCAGAAGTACCGATGGAAACAAAGATTGATCGTTTTCATGTTCCGATTATTGTTTATTCTCCTTTGTTAAAGTCACCGAAAAAGATGTCAAATATTGTGACGCATTTTGATGTTGCACCAACTTTTGTGACATATTTTAGATATTCATATAAACTGAAATTACCGAATTATGTGACTTGGATGGGACAGAATTTAGAAAACGGTAAAGCGAATTTCAGAAAACAAGGCGTTCCGTTAATGCAGAATAAAAATATTTTAGATGATTATGTTTTTCAAAATTATCATTTGTCAGGAGGGAAGTTATATCGAATTGAAAAGAATTTAACCGAAGATGTTGAACAAAATTCGAAGATGGAAACAGAGTTGAAAAATCGATTGAAAAGCTTTAAAACAAAAAACCATTCTTTGAAAAATACTCAAAAAATGGTTCCTGATTCTATATTTAATCGTTATATCAATTAGAATTTTCGGCTGTACGAAACGCTTACATCAAATTGATTTCCTTTTTGATTTGGACGATATTCTTGATTGTAATAATTCGCACCAATTGAAATTAAGTTTAATTCACTGATCGAAAAATTATAATCTGCTCCAATTTTGAAGGACTTCAGTTTGTAAGTTGTATCTTCTAAAAGATTGTTGTTAAAATCTTCTGGTGAAATTCCTGTACCAATAGCTAAGCTTAAATAATTGCTTGCATCGCCAGTATAATAACGAGTTGTGAATGTATACGAATGCGAAATGTTGTTGTTACTTGGTGTCACAAATGCACGTAAATTGAACCAATAATTTTTATAATATTTACCGATAGATCCTGTGAACATCCAAACATCATCCGAAAAATGAAGTTGACGATAACCTAATTCAGCTTCGAAACTTTTAGGTAAATTAGCGTAAAGAGAGGCTCCTGTGCGATATTTAGGAAAAATTCCATCACTATCCGAATATCCACCGCCAACATACATATAAAATGTCTTAGAAAGTCTTGGATAAGCTTCTACTTCGTATTGAACTCCGTTATCTTTAAATTTGTTTGCGTAATTTACTTTAAAAATCAACGAACCAAGTGAAGTTTGTCTTTTATAACTAACCGAAACTTGATGCCAATCATCTGCAAATTGCTTGTCAAAATGTGAGTAATTATAATTTACACTAATCGCATTTTTAGTATTATTTATTTCGATTCGATTTGCTAATTC
Organism: Empedobacter sp. UBA5987; assembly: GCF_002429865.1. Taxonomy (NCBI): domain Bacteria; kingdom Pseudomonadati; phylum Bacteroidota; class Flavobacteriia; order Flavobacteriales; family Weeksellaceae; genus Empedobacter; species Empedobacter sp. UBA5987. The sequence goes on along the minus strand of NZ_DJBB01000047.1, from coordinate 107,290 downwards.
GCGCGCTTCCGTATTTTTAGGGTTAATTGCTAATAATTCTTTGATTGTTTTCGAAGCTTCTTCATAAGCATTGTTTGAATTAAGAACTTTAGCTTTTAACAACAATAATTCTTCATTTTTAGGATATTTAATTAATCCACGATCAATGATAGAAACGGCTTCTGTATAATTATCATTCCAATATTCAAGTGACGTGTAAGCTAAATAAAAATCGGTAGAAGGATCCATGTTTTTTTCAACATTCTGAAAAACTTTTCTCGCTTCTTCGGTTTCATCATTCCATGTATATATTCGTCCCAAAAAAACAGCGATATCTGTATATTCCGGAGATTGATCTAAAGCTTGTAATGCAAGTTTCTTGGCAGTTGCATAATCTTTTTCTTCGAAAGCTTTGTGACGTGCTTCTTGAAATAAATCATCCGAACTTTTCGATTCTTGACTATACGAAAATAAAGGTAAAAAGGTAAGAGTAAAGAGTGTCTTTCTTAGAAATGATTTTTGAATCATGTGATAAAAACGTACTTTATTATGAGGATAAAGATATAATTATTTAGAGCATAAAAAAAGCTCAAGAAAATAAATTCTTGAGCTTTATTGTACCTCAGGCGGGACTTGAACCCGCACGTCCTAATGGACACAGGATTTTAAGTCCTGCGTGTCTACCAATTCCACCACCAAGGCATCCACTTCTAAGAAAGAAGTTAGAGCGGGAAACGGGACTCGAACCCGCAACATTCAGCTTGGAAGGCTGACGCTCTACCAATTGAGCTATTCCCGCGTGTAAATTGTAAAAATCAAATTAAAAAGTACCTCAGGCGGGACTTGAACCCGCACGTCCTAATGGACACAGGATTTTAAGTCCTGCGTGTCTACCAATTCCACCACCAAGGCAAAATTTGATTTTTATGAATTTTTATATTTCAAAGAGCGGGAAACGGGGCTCGAACCCGCGACCTCAACCTTGGCAAGGTTGCGCTCTACCAGCTGAGCTATTCTCGCGATTGGAGTGCAAATATATAAAATCAATTTCTAATAATCCAAATCAAATTTGAATAAAATTTTAAAAATATATTTGCACTTATTTTAATTAGTTGATAGGCATTAACATATCAGCTACTTCTTTTATTTTATCTTTCATCTTTTTACGATGAACGATCATATCAACGAAGCCTTTTTCTAATAAAAATTCAGAAGTTTGGAATCCTTCTGGTAAATCTCTACCAATAGTTTCTTTGATAACACGTGGTCCAGCGAATCCAATTAATGCTCCTGGCTCTGCCATGATAACGTCACCAATTGATCCGAAAGATGCTGTAATTCCTCCAAAAGATGGATTTGTTAAGATTGTAATATAAGGAATGTTGTTATCTGCTAATTGAATTAATTTAGCTTCTACTTTAGCTAATTGCATCAACGAAATTGCAGCTTCCATCATACGTGCACCACCAGATTGTGTAATAATTACGAATGGAGTTTTGTTTTTGATAGAATAATCAATTGCACGTGCAATTTTTTCTCCCATTACAGATCCTAAAGAACCTCCAATAAATTTGAAATCCATACAAGAAATTGTAATGTCACGTCCATGAATTTTTCCAGTCGCATTGCGAATAGAATCTGTCATTCCCGTTTTCTTTTTAATCTCTTTTAAACGATCTTTATAAGGTTTTGTATCTGTCCAATTTAATGGGTCTTTACTTTCTACTTTTGTATCTAATTCTGTGAATTTACTATCATCAAATAAGATATCGAAGTATTCTTGAGAACCAATTTGTACGTGATGATCATCCTCTGGACTTACATACGCATTTGCTTTTAGTTCTTCAGTTTCAATAATTTTTCCTGATGGTGTTTTGTACCATAAGCCTTTTTTAACGTCTTTTTTAGACTCTGTAGGCGTTGTAATATTTTTCTTGCTTCTAATAAACCAAGGCATATTCTCTGTTTTTATTTGGATAAGAATAATCTTAGTAAAAAGATTATCCTAAAGTATTAACATTATTTAAATCGTGGAAAGCTTGAATTAATCTGTCTTTAAAAGTAACTTCTCCAGCTCTTAACCACACGCGTGGATCATAATATTTTTTGTTAGGAGATTCTGGACCTTCAGGATTTCCAATTTGTCCTTGTAAATAAGCTGCATTTTCGTCAAAATATTTACGAATTCCTTCCATAAATGCATATTGTAAATCTGTATCAATATTCATTTTGATAACTCCGTAGCTAATTGCTTCTCTAATTTCTTCTAAAGTAGAACCAGAACCTCCGTGGAATACGAAGTTTACAGCGTTGTCTACACCATACTTTTCGTTGATGTATTTTTGAGAGTTATCTAAAATTTTTGGAGTCAAAACAACATTTCCTGGTTTGTAAACACCATGTACATTACCAAATGCTGCTGCAATCCAGAAATTATCAGAAATAGATTTTAAGTTTTCGTAAACGTAAGCAACTTCTTCTGGTTGAGTGTATAATAAAGAATTGTCAACATTAGAATTGTCAACACCATCTTCTTCTCCACCTGTAATACCTAATTCCATCTCCAAAGTCATTCCAACTTTAGACATTCTTTCTAAGTATCTTTTGCACGTTTCTACGTTTTCTTCTAAAGGCTCTTCAGATAAATCTAACATGTGAGAACTAAATAAAGTCTTTCCGAATTTATTAAAATGTTCTTCGTTAGCGTCCATAATTCCATCAATCCAAGGCAATAATTTTTTTGCACAGTGGTCTGTATGTAAAATTACAGTAGCTCCGTAAGACTCAGCTAAAGTGTGAATATGTTTTGCTCCCGCAATAGCACCTTTGATAGCAGAAAGTTGATTTTCTCCTTTTAATCCTTTTCCAGCATTAAAAGCAGCACCTCCGTTAGAAAATTGAATAATAACTGGAGAGTTTACTTCAACTGCAGCTTCCATTGCAGCGTTAATAGTATCTGAACCGATGACATTACACGCTGGTAAAGCGTATTGATTTGCTTTTGCATCATTGATAATGTCTTGAACTAATGAACCGGTAGCAACACCGGCAGGAAATTTTCTGCTCATTATGTTAGTATTTTGTGAAACAAATATAGATGTTTTTTTAGAAAGGATAATTAATTCCGAAGTGGATTCTTGGTTTAAGCAAATTAAAATTGTCAAATTGCCAGCGATCACCCAATTCGTAAGAAGGGTCATAAATTTTGTAACCTAAATCAAATCTTACAATTGCAAACGTACCAATGTGATAACGGAAACCTAATCCAGAACCAATTCCGAATTCTTTGTAAAAATCTTTGAACTTAAATAATGTTTCTGGACGATTTTTATTAACACCCCAAATATTACCAGCATCAAGAAAATATGCACCTTCCAAACTTCCAAAAAGATTGAAGCGATATTCAGCATTGAATAACAATTTCATGCTTTCAAATTCTAAACTTTGATTTTTAGAATCGATACGTGGTTTACTTCCAGGACCTAAAGTTAACGGCGCCCAACCACGAACGTCATTTGCTCCTCCAGCCGAATAACTTCTTACGAAGGGTGCAACATCTGAGTTTCCATATGGTTGAATGATTCCGAATAAGAAACGTCCCGCTACGCTAGAGTTTGAATTTAATTTGAATTTTCGTCTAACATCCACATCAAATTTTACGAATTGAGAATAAGGAATTCCAAAGATCAAACCTGCTTGATTTCCGTCTCGATCAGGTTCAGCTTTATTAAAGCCAAAAGCTTTGTCTAAACCTCTTAATACATTTCCGGCTAATTCAATTCTCGCTTGAATAAACCAAGGATTACTTTTTGGTCGAAATGAATTTTCTTGATTAAATGTAAATTGATAGATAAAAGAGTTGATTAATACATTTTGGGAAATATTAGCTTTTCTATATAACATATTCTCAAAATCAACATACAACTTTGCGTTTTCTCCAGTTAATGAACTTTGGAATCCTTTGTCAGCCTCGATTGCGTCTGTTAATTCATCGTCCGTTAGATAAATTGGTGCATTAGGATTGTATGCGTAGTATAAATCTTTTACTTCGTTTTTTGTATTATTATCTTTTGTAAACACTTCATAATAGCGATCTTTTTTTCGGTTACTAATAAATTCTGTGTTAAACAAAGAAACTTTGTGTTGAAACTCCGAACTCGAAATATCCATATCAAAACCAAAACCATAAGTCGTTTTGTCTAAACCTACATTTTTCTGCGTACTTGCATTCATTCGAATAGCAGATTCGGCAGTAAAACGTTTTGGTAAAATATTATCAAGATTAATTGGTGTTAATAAATAAGGAAATTTCAACTTTGTTTCGATAGCGATTTCGTAAGCATTTAAGAATGCTTTATTCATTGAGAAATCTTTGTTGACAGAACCTAAAGTTCCTTTCAAAGTTGTTTCTAAATTTTCTCCTCCTCCAAATAGATTTCTCGAAGTTAAAGTCATTCCGGGAGAAATTGCAAAGTTCATATAGCGAGAAGCATAACTTTCGACAAAGAGATTCAAGTCATATTTCTTTTTTGGTGTAAAGAAAACGTCTACATTTAGGATAGAATCTTGTTTATTAATTCTGAATCCATGTAAGTTAATGTTTTCTTTCTTGAAAATATTACGTTTTGTCTGAAGTTCTTGTCGTTGACGATATAGTTGACCAGGACGAATTACAAATGCATCTGTAAAATATTTTGGTCGATATTCTGGTTCTTTTGTATATAAAACGTTATAATCTTTATATTCTTCTTTGATTAATTTACTTTCATCATCAACAAAACTGCGAGAATCTGCATAAATATTTATCTTCCCAAAACGGTATTGCGTAAAAGGTGTAATACTATCCGTTTTCAAAGAATCTTGAATATATTTATCAATAAACATCGTTACATCAAGGCGTTTGTTACTTTTTAATGTATCCGCTTCAAAATATAAATCTTCGCCCGAATCATTGAAATCATAGTAACCTCTATTCTTTAACAAATCGATGATACGATCACGTTCTTCTTCAAATTTGTCAAAATTATATTGATCTCCAGCATGCAAAACAGTTTGTTTTCCAAGAGGAGAATTAAGATATTCTTCTATTTTTTGATCAGCTATTTTTTGATCATATGTTTCGATATAAGAAGGTTCACCTAACTTAATATCATAAATTGTTTCTGCTTTTTTTGCAACAGAATCTTTATCATAGGAAACAGCTACTTTCGAATCGAAATAACCTTTATCATGAAATAATCGATTTAAGTTCTTTGCCGAAAATTCTGATTGTTGTTCATCCAACAAAACTGGCTCTTCACCTTGACTATAATAAAGACGTTCTTTCCATAAACTGTGACCAACATATTCGCTTAGGTTATTCTTCGTTAGTAAACTATCCAATAATTTCTGGTTACGAACCGAAGCATCTTGTCTATAATATTCCTGAAAAGTTTCATCAAATTTCGCAGGAGACCAATTGTAAACCCATTGCCAAAGAGGGAAAAAACCAAGGAACTTACCAGCTGGCTTTTGTTTCACATAATCACTTAAATCTTTGTTGATTATAGTTTTTTTCTTCTTAATATCTGGATCCTCTTTATCGTAGATAAATTTGTTCTTTACAAACAAATATTCTCCTTCAGGAACTTTCTTAGTTGTACTACAGCTATAAAAAAGTAATCCTAAACAAGAGATAAGTGTTATATTTGTTGTAATTTTTTTTTGCATAAATATGTTATCAAATAACGTTATTAAGATAATAACTTCTCTGGGTTCTAAAAAATATAGACAAAAATATAATTTGTTTGTCGTAGAAGGTGTTAAAAATATTGGGGAAGTTATAAAAAGTTCTATAAATATTAAAGAATTATTTATAACTGAAGACTTTTGGCCAGAAGCTACACATATCAAAAAGACTTTTATTGAAGAAAAAGACTTGAAAAAGATCAGTTTCTTAACTACTCCGAATGTAGGTTTAGCACTTTGTGAATTACCTAATTATAACGAAAACATCAAGTTGAATGGTTTAAGTATTGCTTTGGATGATATTCGAGATCCAGGTAATTTAGGAACAATTATCCGCTTGGCTGATTGGTTTGGTGTAGAGGATATTTTGTGTACCAAAGAATCTGTTGATATGTACAACCCAAAAGTTGTGATGTCGACAATGGGCTCTTTTACACGAGTGAAAGTTCATTATATCGATTTGGAGAAATACTTGTCTGACTATAAAGGAAACATTTTCGGGACTTTTATGGAAGGAGAATCTATTTATGAACAAACACTTCCACAAGAAGGTATCTTGGTAATGGGGAACGAAGCGAATGGAATTTCTCCAGAAATCGAGAAGTTAACGACAAACAAACTAAGTATTCCGTTCTTTGGGAAAAATGGTTCTACCGAAAGTCTCAACGTAGCTGTTGCAACAAGTGTCATCTTAGGCGAGTTTAAGTCTCAACTTTCGCACAAATCATAAAAAAAACTTAATGTTTATAAACGGGTAACTATTCCACAAATAAATATATACTTTAGTAGAAACAAACAATAAGATTAAGAAAAAACACATGAAATATGTAGCGGTTGTTCTTGCTTCTGCAATGCTGTTTATGGGAAGCTGTAGCAAGAAAAACGAACAAAAAGAAGAACTTAGAAAGAAGGATCCGCATGCTTTGCGCTATGATTCGTTGGATTGGAAAGCAGATTTCAAGCCAATGAAGTACACACAAGCAGAACTTAATGATTACAGAAATAAACTAAACACTTATTACAAAGACTTTTGGGTTGACGGAAAAGTGAGCGGAGGTTTGTTGGTTGTGAAGAATGGGCAAGTACTTTTAGAGCAATATCAAGGGATGGCAGACGAAAGACATAAGCGTCCAATCACTGCCGAAACGCCTATTCACATAGCATCTATCTCGAAAGTTTTTACATCTATGGCGATACTTAAGCTGGTCGAGAAAGGTAAAATCAAATTAGATCAAAAAGTAAATACAATATTAGAAGGTTTTCCTTACGATGATATCACGGTTCGTAATTTGCTAAATCACCGCAGCGGTTTGCCAAATTATGCCAACGTTTTGTGGAATAACAAGAAGGTAATGATGGATCGCGAGAAACCAATTTCTAATCAAGATGTGTTAGATATCTTTAGAGAATTTGACGTTAAACAAATTCGTCCCGCAGACAAAGGGTTTTATTACTCGAACACCAACTTCGCTTTCCTTGCTTTAGTAATCGAAAAGATTATGAAAATGCCTTATCCGAAAGCGATGAAATACATGGTTTTTGACCCTCTTGAGATGAATCATACCTTTGTTTTTGAGTATGATCGCGATAAAGATACAGTAGCACGTTCTTACAAATACAATGGTTACGAGTGGGCTTGGGATGATTTTGACCGCACGTATGGAGACAAAAATATTTACTCAACGCCAAGAGATTTGTACAAGTTAGATGTAGCCATGTATTCAGATGATTTCTTACCGAAGAATATTAAGAAAAAAGCTTTCCAAGGATATAGTTACGAGCAGAAAGGTTTCAAAAATTATGGGCTTGGAATGCGTTTGTTAGAATATGACAATGGTAAAAAATTATTGTATCACAATGGTTGGTGGCACGGGAATAACACCGTTTTTGTACACGATGTTAACAATCAATTTACGGTAATTGCATTAGGAAACAAGCAGAATAAGAATATATATAGTGCATTCAAATTGGCTGGACTTACAGGAACTTATCCGTTAAAAGCACCTAATAAAGACTCGATGAGGTTGCATAAACAACCAATTGTACCAAAAACAACAGCAAAACTTTCGACCAAAGTTTCAAGATAATAGCAAGGCTTCCTTATATATGGAAGCCTTTTTTATTTTTGTGTTATAATGTATTTTATTGATAATCAATAGTTTTATTTTGTTAATTAAATATAAAGTATTAAATTAGAGTTAATTAACTCTTAATTTATAAATACTTTTAATTATGGCTGTAAAATACAACGTTATTCAGAAGGCTTACCCAGGAGATCCTACGGGGCCTAAAAAGTTCTACGCAAATTCTATTGCAGATGGTGAAGTATCACTTCGAAATTTGAGTAAAGAAATTGCGCAAACCTCATCTATTAGTGAGAGTGATGTATATGCAACATTAATTGATTTGGCTAAAATGTTATCGAAACATTTGTCTGATGGAAAGATTGTTCGCTTGGGAGATTTTGGTTCTTTTCAAATAAGTATTAGTAGCGAAGGAATGGATGTAATGAACAAAGTAAATTCTGCTTCTATAAAAAGTGCTAAAATACTTTTTAGACCTGGTCTAGATTTACGAGATACTTTAGCTACTTTAAAATATGAGAAAAAGAAATAGTTAAGATAATTTTTCTAACTTCTAATAGAAGTAAATAAAAAACGTCAAGTGGTTTTCATTAAAACCACTTGACGTTTTGTTTAAAACCTCCTTATGTTTTATATAAAAGATAAGGAGGTTTTGTAAAATAGATTAATTGATTTTTTCTAACTCACATATATATTTATTATAATCAATCATTTCTATATAAATTATTTCTCCTTTTGTATTATATTTTAAGTTATAAGATAATGAATTAATTAAATTATCAACATGACCAAGATTTAAAAATGATTCAACTAAAAATACAGGGTAATCTTTATTAGAATAAACAATATGTACATCAAAATTACCTGGTTGCATATCATAAGAATACTTTATTAATTGATTCTTTTCATTGAAATATTCAACAATATATCCTTCTTTAGTCTTTGATATACGAGGTTTTATTTGCTTTTTCTTAGTGACTAATTGGTTAGGAAAAAAGGTAGGAGTATAAGAATTAAAATGTTTATTATAGAATACTAAATCTAGTTTTTCTTTAGATTTTATCGTGTCAAAAGATTGAGTGTGTACTTCTCCTCCTATATAGCATGTGTTTTTGAATATATATTCTTGAGAAAAAATAGTTGTAGATATAGGTAGAAATAATAAGAAAATAAAATATTTTTTTAGCATAACTAATGATTAATCAGTTTTAGTATAACAAGTTAATCGTAGTTAATATTGTTTGATTGAATAAAAAAGCTGCTAAATAATTATATTTAACAGCTTTGTAAGTTATTAAAATCTATATTTTTTACTGCTTAATATCCATAATATCTCGCAATACATTCCCAAAGATATTAAACCCAAGAACCAATAACATAATAGCTAATCCCGGTAGAATTGCCAAATGTTGTTTTCCTAAAATAATATGATTATAATGTTCTTTGATGATGTTTCCCCAAGACGGAGTAGGAGGTTGTGCGCCAATTCCAAGGAAACTAAGACCGCTTTCTACTAAAATTGCCGAAGCAAAATTGGCAGCAGATATAACGATAATAGGAGCAATGACATTAGGTAATATTTGGTTGAAGATAATTCTTGCGTCTGAAAAACCTAAAGCTTTTGCCGCTTCTACGAATTCTTTTTCTCTGTACGATAGGAATTGTCCACGAACTACACGTGCAACTTCTACCCACATCGTTAGTCCAACTGCGATAAATATCTGCCAAAATCCTTTTCCAATAGCTAAGGTAATTGCAATAACCAATAGTAAAGTTGGGATAGACCACACAACATTTATCAACCACATTATAATGTTATCTGTTCGTCCCTTGTAATAACCTGCAAGAGCACCCAAGGAGATTCCGACAACTAATGAAATGAAAACAGCGATAAACCCGATAAGAAAAGAAATTCTTGTCCCGATAATTAACCTCGAATAAAAGTCTCTTCCGTAAGAATCTGTTCCAAGTAAATAGGTTTTTGTGTAGATAAAATCCTTCTCTATATCTTGCGTTTTGATGTTATGCTTTGTCCAAGTTGACAAATCTATCTTTACTGCTTCACCACTTAGTCCGTTCCCTATATATGGAACATAAGTAATGCTTTGTCCATCTCTTTTGTAAGATGTGATACTTATTTGTTCGGTATCGATCTCTTTCCCGAATATAAAATCAGAAAAGTTCGTTTTTCCTGAATAATTAGGTAAAGGGATTTCGATTGTTTTTTGCTGATAACCTATAGGTGAATATGCAATGGTTAGGTCTTGTCTGTTTGCATTTTCCGTTTTGTCGGACGCAAAGACATAAGCAAAAATAGAAATGATTGCAGCTAATACTATTACACTAAAAGAAAGAACACCAAGGGTGTTCTTTCTTAATTTATTGAATACAATATGAGAAAATGAACCGTTTTCTTGTTCCATTATTTAATGTCTCTTAAAACGTTAACAGCTTCGTTTAAATAAAAGTCTTTTTGCATTCCTTTGAACCAATTGTTACGTTTAGCTTTTAGCACAGTATCTGTTTTAGTAGTTGCCAAATCGTTTTGATTCATTGTAAATTTGAAATTGTTTTTATACTTGTCTAAAGCTTCAAATTTCTTGATTTTATCTTCGCGAGTTTTACGGTACGTTTTGTAGTCTTCTAAGTTCAAAGGAATCTCTTTTACATCTTCCATTGATTTTATGAACTTGAAACTTTCGTTCATTAAAGCTAAGTGAGCATTATTTGCCAAACGAGTTTTACTGTTCGCTTTAATCTTCGCTAAATCGAAAGCAGAAGGCCATTTTGCAATAACCAATGGTTTGATTTGATCCCAATTCAAGGCTTCTGGACGAGAAGCTTCGCTGATATCTTCGTAAGTGAATTGATCAACTAATGCAATGTCCGATTGAACTCCTTTCAATTGTGTAGACCCTCCGTTTACTCGGTAAAATTTTTGTATTGTTAACTTAATAGCTCCTAATTCATCACTTCCCGACTGACGGTCTAAAGGCAAGATTGTTTGTACAGTACCTTTACCAAAGGTTTGCGGTGAACCCACGATAACAGCGCGACCATAGTCTTGCATTGCTGCTGCAAAAATTTCTGACGCAGATGCAGAAAGCTCGTTAACCATTACTACTAAAGGCCCGTCGTATGCGATAGAATTATCTTTGTCTTCGTGAATTTTAAGCATTCCGTCCGAACGTCTCACCTGAACAATTGGTCCTTGATTGATGAATAATCCAGAGATTTTAACTACCTCTTCAAGAGAACCTCCTCCATTGTTTCTAACATCGAAGACAAGACCTTTGATGTTTTCTTTCTTCAATATATCAATTTCTTTCTTGATATCATCCGAAGGATAACGTCCGCCTTCTTTTCCCATTGGAGTGTAGAACTCAGGTAAATAGATGATTCCGTATTTATCTCCTTTCTCGTCCGTAATAACAGATGAGCGAGCAAACACTTCCTCCGATTCAATCACCTCACGAATCAAAGAGATTGTTTGTTGAGAACCGTCTTTTTTCTGAATAGTCAAGACAACTTCTGTTCCTTTCTTCCCTTTAATTAGGCGAATAGCATCGCTCAAAATCATCCCAACGATGTTTTTAGCTTCACCATTTTTCCCTTGTGCAACTTTAATGATCTTGTCACCTACTTCTAATTTATTGCTCTTCCAAGCTGGTCCGCCAACAATTAATTCAGCAATTGTAGCGTAACCTCTTTTGTCTTGTATTTTGGCTCCAATTCCTTCCATTTGTCCAGACATTTCGAATTCGAAATCCTCTTTACTTGTTGGAGAGAAGTATGTTGTGTGCGGATCGTATTGTTCTGTGAACGAGTTCATGTAAATAGAAAAATAATTCTCGCGTTTTGTCTGTTTTATACGACGAAAATAGTCAGAAATCAAGTCTTTAACTTCTTCACGCGCCATCTTTTCTACTTCTGCAAAAGGAGTATCTTTTGTGATTTTCTTTTTCTCATCTGCCAAAGGATCTTTTACAGGTTTTATAGAAGAAGAGTTGTCTAATGTATCTTTCTTTTGACCTTTTAATTCGTCTTGCATTGAAATGATTTCTAACATCACGTTATATTTCAAATATTTGCGCCATAAATCTTTCGATTCGTTTTTATCTTTCGCGAATTTTGATGTTTTATAATCGATATTGAAATTCTCTTTTTGATTGAAATCAAAAGGTTTTGACAAGGCATCCATCGAATATTTTTCAGCGTCAGCAATACGTTTGTAGATTGTGTCAACAGTAGAATTGTAGAAACCTAAGTTTTCTGATTTGTAATAATCATCTAAATTGTGATAATCTTTTTTGAATAGATCATAATCAGATTGCAATAAAAAACGTTTGCTTGGATCAATGTATTCTAAATATTTATTGAAAACATTTTCCGAAAATTTATCATCTACAGTAGCAGGTTTGTAATGTAGGTAAGTTAGGGTGTTTCGTGTATTTTTTACGATTAACTTTTCTCTTTCTTCATCTGTGTCTAACATGGGTTTGCAAAAGCAAAAAGCAAGCAAACTCATTGATAAAAACGATAGTAATACATACGTTTTTTTAATTAACATATTGCGTTGGTATTATATAAATTAATAATTTAAGACTCCTTCAAATATAAAACAAAAAAGAAATTAGAAGGAAGTTTTTTACATTTGTAAAAATGATGAATAAAAGTAAGAATAAAATATGGAAAGACCGCTAATTTTAGTTACAAATGATGATGGAGTAACTGCGCCTGGAATAAGAGCGTTGATAGAGATTGCAAAAGGATTTGGAGAAGTTTATGTTGTTGCGCCAGATAGTCCGCAAAGTGGAATGGGGCATGCGGTGACAATAAATTCGACATTGTTTTGCGATGAAATAGAAGTTGATGAAGATGTAAAAGAGTATGCGTGTTCTGGAACGCCAGTGGATTGTGTGAAATTGGCTGTTTCGCAAATTTTGCCTCGTAAACCAGATTTGTGTATTTCGGGAATTAATCACGGATCAAATTCGTCGGTGAATGTGATTTATTCGGGAACAATGTCTGCTGCTGTAGAAGCTGGAATTGAAGGAATTCCTGCGATTGGTTTTTCGTTGTGTGATTTTGCTTATAATGCAGATTTTAAAGCTGGAGAAGAATTTATTAAAACAATTATTGATCAAGTTTTAAAACATAAATTACCAAAAGGTGTGGTGTTGAACGTGAACATTCCGAAGTTGAAAGAACATGAAATAAAAGGAATAAAAGTTTGTCGTCAAGCTGATGCTAAATGGGAAGAAAAATTTGATAAACGTGAAGATCCTCGTGGAAGAACGTATTATTGGATGAGTGGAGAGTTTAAAAATCTTGACAAAGGTGAAGATACAGACGAACGTGCTTTAGAGGAAGGTTATGTTTCTGTTGTGCCAGTTCGTTATGATTTGACAGCCCATCATTTTTTACCAGATTTAAGAAATTGGGATTTGTAGATTTGTAGATTTGTTCTAAGTTCTAAGTTCTAAGTTCTAAGTTCTAAGTTCGTTGTCATTCTGATTTCTATGACAAAACCAAGTTATTTTTATAAATATTTTGATTTTTAATTAGTGCATAAATTCTGTGAATTATTTTATTTCTGACTGCGTTTAAGACCGACATTTTATTTTTCCCTTCTTCTACCTTTCGATGATAATAAATAGCCAAGTCATTATCTAAACGAATAGCACTCATTGCAGCTAAATGCAATAGTTTCTTCAAATCTTTATCAGCCATTGATGAAACTTTCGGTTTTCGCCTTATGGAAGTTCCAGATTGAAAATCAAATGGAGCTATTCCAGCATAGCAAGCCATTTGTCTAGGTGTATTTATGGTTGTAAAACCATCTGTTTTAATCAACATATTAAATGCTAAAACTTTTCCTACACCAGGAATTGATTGTATTCTTTTATAATGATTATGAAGCTGTTCATCTTCGTTAATTAATTGATAGATTCTTTCTTCTATTTCATTAATTTGTTTCGTTAAGACATCAATAAGCTTAGTGTTTAAGCGTAATACAGCTTTATCCATAGTTGATTTTAAGAATTGTTCATCTTTTGCTTGAGCTAGTAATCCTGCTCTTATTTTAACGCGATGTTTTCTTTCAGCATTCAATAATTTTATCTTTTCAATGACTTTCGAATTAGGCTTCCACTGTTGAAGATCCATATAATTTTTAAGTAAAAATACAGCAATACGTTCGCTGTCAATTTTATCATTTTTACCTCTAACTAATCCCATACTTTTTTTCAAATGCAAAGGATTGATGACATAAACAGCAAAAGAATGTTGAATTAATACGTTGTAAAGAAGGATGTTAAATCTCCCTGTATTCTCCATTCCAATTAGAATATTTTGTCTCTTAACAAATTGTTTCAAAAAAGATTTGATAGCTTTTTCAGTATTAGCAATAGTATCAAAACGATTCACTCCATTTTNNTAAAGGAACTCGTTTCAGAATCACATGATACAAATTGATGAGAAGCTGAAGTAAATTCAGCCTGACAAAGTATAAAAAAAGGACTTCAATTGAAGTCCTTTTTTTTGTGTTATATTGAAATAATTATTTTACTAATTTTTTCTCAGCATCACGATAAAAATTTTCTTTTTGATCGTTTCCTAACGTTTTGTAAGCTTGAATTAAGTTACGAATAACTTGACGATTTTCTGGTTGAATTTCGTACATCTTTTCAAGATAAGGAGCTGCTTCTGTAAACAAAGCTTTACGTTTTGCTTCGTTTGCGTTGTAAACTTCTTTCTCTTTTTTAGATGTTCCTAAATTGTTGTTCATAGTTTCAACAATTTCTTTGTCTGGTTGCAAAATAGCTAAAACTAAATTGTTATAAGACTCGAAATGTTTAGGGTTTAATTCAATCGCTTTTTTAAACAAGTTTTTAGATTCTGCTGCTTTAGAAGCGTCATCTAAATATAAAACACCTAAGTTGTAATAATTTTGCGCATCGTTTGGATTGATTTTAATCGCTTCTTCGATACGTTTTGTCATTTTATCAGCGTTTCCAGAAACTTGGTAAATTCCAGTTGCGATATTGTTGATGTCAGCATCTTTTGGATATTTTGTAGTTGCTTCTTCTACGATTGCATCGTATTTTTTTGCATTGTATAATCCATTAAGAGCTAAAACATACATATCACGGTTGTAATCTTTTGTTTGATTAGCTGATTTCCCAGTGAATCCTTTTGCTGCTAATTCTTTCAAAATCGTTAACGATTTATCGTAATCATTTGCATTGTAAAAACAGATTGCCGCTTGGTATTTATAGATATCTTCTTTTGTACCTAAAGCTTCAACTAAGTTGAAAACATTTAAGAATTTTGTTCCAGCTTCAGCAAATTGTTTTGCGTCCATTGCTTTGTTTGCAGCGTCTAATTCTTTGTTTGCTAAATTAGAAACCTCAGATTGCAACAAGAAACCATATTTTGGTTGCAAAGCAACTTCTTTTGCTTTTGCGTAATTACCACCAGCTGTAGCTTTATCTAAATCGGCTTGAGAATAGTAAAATTCGTCTTTTTTAGAGTCTTTATTTTTGACTTGCCAAACTTTACCGTTTTCGTATTTAGATAATTTTGCTAAATCTTGACTTGCTTTTGTAACGTCACCTTTAGCTAAGTTTTCTTTTGCTGATTTATTATATTTTTCAGCTAAAACTGTAGGTTCTGTCGTTAATTCTTCTGTGTTAGTTTGAGCGAATGATGTTGACATTGCTAAAACTAATCCTAAACTAAATAATAATTTTTTCATTGATTATTCATTATTTGGATCCTCAGCAGGTGTTTCTTCTGCTTGAGTTTCGTTGTTTTCGTTTGTGTTTTCTACAACAATTGGATTTCCTTCTTCATCAAGTTCTACTTCGTCTTCCAATTCTTCTTCAACTTGTACTTTTGCAATTGCTGCAATTTCATCGTTCTTTTTCAAGTTAATCAATCGAACACCTTGCGTTGCACGACCCATTACACGAATTTCATCTAAACCAGTTCTAATTGCAACTCCAGATTTATTAATAATCATTAAATCATCTTCGTCTGTAACAGCTTCAATCGCGATTAATTTTCCTGTTTTATCAGTAATATTAAGAGTTGTTACACCTTTACCACCACGATTTGTTTCACGATAATCTTCGATAGAAGAACGTTTTCCGTAACCTTGTTCAGAAACAACTAATACAGTTTCTTTTTCTACATCAGTCACAACAATCATTCCGATAACCTCATTATCTGATTGATCTCCTAAATTGATACCACGAACTCCAGAAGCTGTACGGCCCATTGGACGAACTTTTTCGTCTTCGAAACGGATAGCTTTACCATATTTAGAAGCGATCATGATTTGAGATTTCCCATCTGTTAATAATGCTTCTAATAATGTGTCACCTTCGCGAACTGTAATTGCGTTGATACCATTTACACGTGGACGAGAATAAGCTTCTAAAGATGTTTTCTTGATGATACCATTTTTAGTTACCATGATTACGTAATTATTATTTACGTATTCTTCGTTCATTAAATCGTGTGTAAGGATATATGCTTTTACTTTATCATCTGGCTCGATGTTAATCAAATTCTGAATTGCACGACCTTTAGATGTTTTAGAACCTTCTGGAATTTCGTATACACGCATCCAAAAACATTTTCCTTTTTCTGTAAAGAATAACATGTATTGGTGGTTAGATGCCGAAACCATATACTCTAAGAAATCTTCGTCACGTGTTGTAGCGGCTCTGTTACCAACTCCTCCACGAGATTGTTTGCGGTATTCAGAAAGTGGTGTACGTTTGATGTAACCCATGTGAGAAATTGTTAAAACAACTTGCTCATCAGGAATTAAATCTTCGATATTTAAATCTCCACCTGCATAATCGATATCTGTACGACGTTCGTCACCATATTTTTTACGAACTTCTAATAACTCATCTTTGATAATTTGCATACGTAAATCTTCGTTTGCTAAAATATCTTTCAAGTGGTTAATCATTTTCATGATTTCTTCGTACTCTTCACGAATTTTATCAATCTCAAGACCAGTTAATGTACGTAAACGTAGATCTAAAATTGCACGTGCTTGAATTTCTGATAACTCGAAAGCTTCCATTAATCCTGTACGCGCTTCGTCTGGTGTTGCAGATTCGCGAATGATTTTAATTGCACGATCAAGATCATCTTGTGTACCGATTACTTTCATGTAACCTTCTAAGATATGAGCTCTTTCTTGTGCTTTTCTCAATTCATATTCCGTACGACGAACAATCACTTCGTGACGGTGTTCTACGAAATGATAAATCATATCTTTCAAGTTCAATTGCTCTGGTCTTCCTTTTACCAAGGCAATATTATTTACACTGAAAGATGATTGTAATTGAGTAAATTTATATAGTTTATTTAAAACAACGTTAGGAACCGCATCCATTTTAAGGACATAAACGATACGCATACCTTTACGGTCAGATTCGTCACGAATTTCAGAAATACCATCTAATTTACCATCTTTTACTAACTCAGCAGTTTTTGCAATCATATCTGCTTTGTTAACTTGATAAGGAATTTCTGTAGCAATAATACAATCGCGACCATGTACTTCTTCGAAATTAGTTTTTGCACGTAAAACAACACGTCCACGTCCAGTTTCGAAAGCTTGTTTTACACCATCGTAACCATAAATTGTACCTCCTGTTGGGAAGTCGGGTGCTTTGATGTATTGTGTTAATTCGTCAATTGTAATCTCACGATTGTCGATGTAAGCAATTGTTCCGTCAATAACTTCTGTTAAGTTATGTGGCGCCATATTTGTTGCCATACCAACTGCAATACCAGATGCACCATTTACTAATAAGTTTGGAACGCGAGTAGGTAATACAGTAGGTTCTTGGATAGTATCGTCAAAGTTTAGTTGAAAGTCAACTGTCTCTTTATCTAAATCAGCTAATAATTCGTCTGAAATTTTTTGAAGTCTTGCTTCAGTATAACGCATTGCAGCAGGTGGATCACCATCTACAGAACCGTAGTTACCTTGTCCGTCAACCAATAAGTAACGCAAAGACCAAGGTTGCGCCATACGTACCATTGTGTCGTAAACAGAACTGTCGCCGTGTGGGTGGAATTTACCTAAAACTTCCCCTACAATACGTGCCGACTTTTTGTAAGAACGATTAGAAAAAACACCTAATTCATACATTCCGAATAATACTCTACGGTGTACAGGTTTTAAACCATCACGCACATCCGGAAGCGCACGAGATACGATTACCGACATCGAATAATCGATGTAAGCGGATTTCATTTCATCCTCAATGTTAATTGGGATTAGTCTTTCTCCTTCAGTCATATTGTTTTGTTATATAAGGTGGCTAATATACGAATTTTAAGCTAAAAAAAGACTGATAAAAACAAGATATTTGATGTTTTATGAAAGTTTTAAGGAAACTTTTCTAATCCTTCTAAAAATAGCTTCGTTTGATCTTCGCAAATGATATTGTTGATAAGTTTTAATTGTTATTGTTTTAATTTTCTCTTGCTTAACAAAAAAATGTTTTTATATTTGCACTTCGAAAATTACAAAGTGTAGAACGGAACGCGGTTTACTATTAATTCAGCTTTTTTGTAATTTTCTATCAATTTGATTTTTGAATTAATAATAATAACTGTATATTTGCAACCCATTCGAGTAATGGATTAGAAACTTAGTAAAGATGAGTAAGAGAACATTTCAACCAAGTAACAGAAAAAAAAGAAACAAACACGGATTCCGTGAGCGTATGGCTTCTAAAAACGGGCGCAAAGTATTAGCTGCTCGTAGAAAGAAAGGAAGAAAAGCATTAACTGTTAGTGAAGTAAGAGCTAAAAGATAATCGCTACAATTCATAAAAAATAAGCTTGAAGGTCGTTCTTTCAAGCTTTTTTTTTACATTTGTTTTAAAGACTGTAGAAAGTATGGAAGCTAAAAATGTAATTGAGTTAAGTCAATCATCTATATATCAAAGAAATCATTTAGTATTATCTGACGTTAATTTCACACTTAACGAAGGAGAATTTGTTTACCTAATCGGAAAAACAGGAAGTGGAAAAAGTAGTTTATTGAAAGTGCTTTATGGTGATTTGCCGCTTCAATCGGGACAAGGTTCTGTGGTTGGAATGGATTTGAAATCATTGAAAACAAGTAAGATTCCTGATCTTAGAAGACATTTAGGAATTGTTTTCCAAGATTTCCAATTGTTAACAGATCGTACAGTTGAGCAAAATTTGACGTTCGTTTTGAAAGCAACAGGTTGGAAAGATAAGGCTACAATCGATAAACGTATTGATGAGGTTTTAGATTCGGTAGGGATGTTGTCAAAAAAGAAAATGATGCCTTTCCGTCTTTCTGGAGGAGAACAACAGCGTGTTTCTATAGCTCGTGCTTTATTAAATCATCCTGAATTAATTTTAGCAGATGAGCCTACAGGAAACCTAGATCCAGAAACGTCAAATGATATTATGGATTTATTGTTGTCGGTATCGAAAGAAAATAATTGTGCAGTTTTGATGGCTACACACGATTATGAAATTATTCGTCGCTATCCTGCGCGTAAAGTGCGTTGTGAAGACGGAAGATTATTTGAAGTTGCGGAAGCGATATCAGAATAAGATAAATTACACAATATAATTTTAAAGAAAGAGTTTACTTAGTTGTAGACTCTTTTTTTTGTTAAATAATTAACTAACTAATGTATCAAGGTAATAAACTTCATTTTATAAGTATGGATGTTCCATTTCCTCCCAATTATGGAGGTGTTATAGATGTTTTTTATAAATTGAAAGCATTTCATCAACTTGGGATTGAAATTCATTTACATTTGTTTGGGTTTAACGAAACAGAAAGAGATGTTTTAAGGAAATATGCTAAAGAAGTTTATTTTTATCCAATACATCAGATGCCTTATTATATTTTTCAGAAATATCCTATTTCAGTAAAATCGAGGGATAGCAAATTATTGTATGAACGAATTAAATCGTTGAAAGCACCTATATTTTTTGAAAGTCTAAAAACAACATTTATTTTGAATAAATATAACCTTGAAGGTTATTCTAAATATTTGCGATTACATAATATTGAACAAAATTATTTTTCTGGATTAGCTGAAAGCGAGAAGAATCTGGTAAAAAAAGCATTGTTTTATATTGAGGCAAAAAAATATATTCAATACGAAAATATCATCCATCAGTTTGATGAAGTTTTTACACTCTCTAAATTTGAACAAAATTATATTCAAGAAAAATATAATAAAGGAAAATTTGTGCCTGTTTTTCATGGAAATGAAACTTTTCAATCACTAAGTGAAAAAGGAGAATTTGCTTTATATCATGGTGATTTGAGAGCTTCGGACAATTGTAAAGTAGTCGATTTTTTGATAGAAGTGTTTAAAGGAATTGATTATCCTTTCGTTATTGCTTCAGGTTCTAGAGAGAATTGGGTAAAAGAAAAAATTAAAAATTATCCTCGTATACAATTTGTTAAATTGAAAGATTTTGATCATTTGAAAAATCTTTTCGAAAAAGCACATCTCAATATAGCGTGGTCTTTTCAGGAATCTGGAACAAAACTAAAAGTGATAAATGCATTATTCAATAGTCGTTTTTCGATAATAAATGAAAATGTGATAGATGACGAGAAAATTAGTGGACTTTGTGTTCAAGTTTCGAATAAATCAGAGCTGATAAAAGCTATTAATCATTTAAAAGATCAATCATTTTTAGCATCAAAAGAATATATTGAAACACTTGAATATGATTTGAATGATAAATTGAATGCCGAAATTATTTTGAAACAAATTTTTAATTAACTTTATGATTATGAACAGAAATCAATTCGCAGATATAATTTTACAACGATTAATTGATCAAAAGGAAGAAATAAGTCAACAATACAATAGTAGCAAAGATAAGATCGGTTATTTTTGGGTTGATGATCTATTGCCAGAAGAATTAGTTTTGGAGATAAATCAAGTTTTTCCACAAGAAAAAGAAATGGTGTTGAAAAAAAGTTTGAAAGAAGATAAATATATTGCTGTTCAAATGGATCAATATCATCCTA
The DNA here is from genome assembly GCF_002429865.1 of Empedobacter sp. UBA5987. Classification (NCBI taxonomy): domain Bacteria; kingdom Pseudomonadati; phylum Bacteroidota; class Flavobacteriia; order Flavobacteriales; family Weeksellaceae; genus Empedobacter; species Empedobacter sp. UBA5987. The sequence continues at coordinate 86,419 of NZ_DJBB01000047.1, read as the reverse complement.
TTTTAGAAGAAATTATTTACGCTTTTCAAGATGAAAGAATCGTAAATTTGATTGCTGAGATTTGCGAAATAAAACAACCTATTCCAGATTCATCTTTGTATGCTGGAGGTTTGTCTATGATGGGAAATCGTCAATTTTTGCAGCCTCATTTGGATAATTCTCACGATGCGAAAAGAGAATTGTGGCGTGTGTTGAATTTATTGTATTATGTAACGCCAGACTGGAAAGAAGAATATGGTGGTAATTTAGAAATTTGGCCAAATGGATTGAAAAATGATCAGATTACAATTTTTAGTAAATTCAATCGATTAGCAGTAATGGCAACGCATAATGATTCTTTGCATTCGGTTTCTCCAATAAAGTTTGAAGGTTTTAGAAAATGTGTTTCAAATTATTATTTTTCTAAAGAACCTTTAAGAGAGACAGATTCCTTTCATGTGACTTCGTTTAGAGGTCGTCCAGAGCAAAAGGTTTTGGATCAAGTTTTACAAGTTGATAATGCTTTAAGAATGGGTGTTAGAAAAGTATTTAAAAAAGGAGTAGTGGAAAATCCACATATTTATAAAAAAGAAGAAAAGTAGATTAAAATTTAATCTACTTTTTTATTTTTTCAAAAATCTCCTTCAATTTTAATTCTTCATTTTCCCAACAAAGTTCATTTGCAGCATTTGCAAGGTTTTCTTGGTAACTTCTTTTTCCTTCGTTTAAGATTTCTTGTAGTTTTTCAGCCAAATGTTTTGGTTCGTGATTGTCAATCACTTTTCCAACTTTATATTCTTCGACCATTTTTTTGATTTCAGGTAAATTTGTTGCTAAAACTGGTACTCTAGCTTGAATAAAGTCAAATAATTTATTCGGTAGAGCGTAGCGATAGCTTAATCCTAAATCTTCTTCCATACTCATTCCTACATCAGCTAAAGGTGTTATAGTTTTTAAAGTTTTTGGGGGAATATTTCCTAAAAAATGAATGCGATTAGTCAAGTTAAAATCTTTTACCAATTGTTCGTATTCAGTTTTTTTAGGTCCTTCGCCAGCAATCCAAAATTGACAATTATCAATGTGTTTAAACGCTTCAATCATTTTGTCAATTCCTCGACTCATGTTAATTGCGCCTTGATACAATAATATTTTATCGTTTGTTGGATTTTCGGGTAAGCGAAAGAAAATTAAATCTTGTTTATCGTTAAGTTTTGTTCGGTTGGGAACATTTCTAATCACAGCCGGATTAGCACCATATTCCTTGCGAAACCAATTGGCATATCCATCACTTACTGTATAAAAATACTTGATTTTTGGAACAAGAGAACGTTCTAAAGTTTTCCAAACTTTTTTTGTTTTAGGACGATTGTGTAATGATGGTAATTCTGAATAAATTTCATGACTATCAAAAACTAAAGGAATTTTTTTGATTTTACTTACCAAATAAAAAGGAAGTAAGCTATCTAAATCATTCGCTAGTAAAATAGTTTGTTTATCCGCTTTTTTAAGTAAAGTGAAAAATAATTTGTAATTGAATTCAGCATACTTTTTCATTGTTGATTGATTCTTTTGTTCCATCAAAAATGTCTTGTACGGTTTATTCAATTCTGGTCTTCCGTTTATAGTCGCGCCAATCAATTCTACATCGTATCCAAATTTTAACAAAGAATGGCAAACTTTATCTAATCTTTGATCCGTTTCAATATTATTTAGTACAGCAGATAGGATTTTCAATTTTATGGTTTTTGAAGATTATTTTCCAGGTTTGAAGATGATATAATACGCCTGAACTAAAAATAAAATCGCATTTGGAATAAGGACTGGCCAAGCCTCGATCATAGCAGCATAAATTACAAAACATACACAACCAATTGCATTGATAATGCGGATAATTGTAATCTTCGAAAAAAAGAATGCTAGTACAATAAAGACTGAAGCAAGATAGCCAAAAATATCAGCTATACCAATGTTAGATAAAAAATCCATAAAACGATAAATAAGAATGATAAAGTATAGGCAAAATTATGAAAAATAAGTCGATAACTTTGTGTAAATTTGCACAATGATAGAAACTTTATCAAAGATAAAACACAAAGATTCGCCAAACTTCTTTTTACTTGCTGGTCCATGTGCCATCGAAAGTGAAGATATGGCTTTGAGAATTGCTGAAAAAGTAGTAACAATTACTGATAAATTAGAGATTCCTTATGTTTTTAAAGGATCTTTCAAAAAAGCAAATCGTTCTCGTATTGATAGTTTTACAGGGATTGGAGATGAAAAAGCATTGAAAATTATTCAAAAAGTTGGAGAAACTTTTGATGTTCCAACAACTACAGATATTCACGAACCTTTTCATGCAGAAATGGCGGCGGCTTATGTAGATGTGCTACAAATTCCTGCTTTCTTGGTTCGTCAAACCGATTTAGTAGTTGCAGCTGCACAAACAGGGAAACATGTTACATTGAAGAAAGGTCAATTTCTTTCGCCTGAAGCAATGAAATTTCCTGTAGAAAAAGTAACAGATTCTGGTAATAATAATGTTGCAATTATCGAGCGTGGAACTATGCTAGGTTACGGAGATTTAGTAGTAGATTATCGTGGAATTCCTGTGATGCAAAATTATGCACCGGTTATTTTAGATATCACACATTCTTTGCAACAACCAAATCAAGCTTCAGGTGTAACGGGAGGAAAGCCAGAATTAATCGTAACAATTGCGAAAGCTGGAATTGCTGTTGGTGCTGATGGTATTTTTATCGAAACGCATCCAGATCCTAAAAACGCAAAAAGTGACGGTGCAAACATGTTACAATTAGATTTGTTAGAAGACTTATTAACGAAATTGGTTAGAGTTCGTCAGGCAATTCTATAAAAATAATTTTTAAAGAAAATTTATTAAATAATACTTAGTCAAGTTGATTAAGTATTTTTAATTTTTTTAGATAATGGATAATTTAATTCAGAAATATAATATTCCAGGACCTCGTTACACAAGTTATCCAACTGTTCCGTTTTGGGACAATGATGATTTTACTAAACAAGGTTGGATTGAAACTTTTCAACGATCTTTCGATGAAAGTAATGTAGAAGAAGGAATATCAATTTATATTCATTTACCTTATTGCGAGTCGTTGTGTACGTTTTGTGCATGTAACAAACGTATTACGAAACAACATTCGGTAGAAGTTCCGTATATTGATACAGTTTTGAAAGAATGGAGATTATATGTGGATTTATTTTCATCTCGACCAAAAATTAAAGAAATTCATTTAGGAGGAGGAACACCAACGTTTTTCTCTCCAGAAAATTTGAAGAAATTAATTGATGGTATTTTTGAATATGCGGATGTTGCCGAAGGACACGAATTTAGTTTAGAAGGTCATCCAAATAACACAACAAAAGAGCATTTACAGGCTTTATACGATTTAGGTTTTAGACGTATTTCGTATGGTGTACAAGATTATGATCTGAAAGTTCAGGAAGCAATTAATCGTGTTCAACCTTTCGAGAATGTGAAAAGAGCAACAGAAGAAGCGCGCGAAATTGGCTTTACATCGATTTCTCACGATTTGATTTTTGGTCTTCCACATCAAACAATGGAAGGAATGATGGAAACTATTAATTTGACAAAAGAATTAAATCCAGATCGTATTTCGTTTTACAGTTATGCGCATGTGCCGTGGATAAAAGGTGTTGGACAACGTGGTTTTCAGGACGATGATTTGCCTTCACCAGAATTGAAACGTGCATTATATGAAGAAGGAAAGAAAATGTTCGAGGAAATGAACTATTTCGAAGTTGGAATGGATCATTTTGCCTTAGAACAAGACTCGATGTATCAATCGATGAAAAACCATACATTACATCGTAATTTTATGGGATATTCTTCTTCGAAAACACAATTAATGGTTGGTTTAGGAGTTTCTTCTATCAGTGATTCTTGGTATAGTTTTGCACAAAACGAGAAGACAGTAGAAGAGTACGAAAAATCAATCAATAACGGAGAATTATCCGTTTTCAAAGGACATATATTATCAGAAGAAGATTTGATTATGCGTCGTCATATTCTAAATTTAATGTGTAATTTAGAAACTTCTTGGGCTGATGATAACATGAAATTTGATGATGTAGATCGTATCAAAACTATGTTACAAGATATGGTTGACGATAATTTGATTGAATTTGTAGAAAATGGTTTGATCGTAAAAGAAGAAGGACGTCCATACGTTCGAAATGTGTGTATGACATTCGATAAGAGAATGATAGATAACGAGCCAGAAACACGCATTTTCTCAATGACAATCTAATAAAATAGATAAATGTTTTAAACTTTATCAAAAAAAGTATATATTTGAATATCTCAAACAATGAAAGAAATAGAAATTCACGGTAAAAAATTTATTCCGTACATCGCTTTTGAAGAAATAGAACACGCCATCAAAAATATGGCAAACGAAGTTTACGAAGAATACAAAGACGAAAGACCGATTTTTGTTGGTGTATTAAACGGAGTTGTAATGTTCTTCAGCGATTTCTTAAAACAATATCAAGGAGAATGTGAGATTTCATTCTTGAAATTAAAATCTTACGAAGGAACAGAATCAACAGGGAAAATTACTATTGAGATGGATATTCCGATGAATGTTGAAGGACGTCACGTAATTATTTTAGAAGATATTGTAGATACAGGTAATACGTTAGTAGAGTTGCACCGAATCTTGAAAGAGAAAAAGGTAAAATCATTAAAAGTAGCAACTTTATTATTTAAGCCAGATGCTTACAAAAAAGATTTAAAGGTAGATTTAGTAGGAATTTCTATTCCTGATAAATTTGTAGTAGGTTATGGATTAGATTTTGACGGATTAGGAAGAAATTTACCAGATATTTATCAAATAAAACATTAAAACAAAATGCTAAACATTGTATTGTTCGGACCTCCTGGCAGTGGTAAAGGAACACAAGCTAAATTTTTAGAAGAAAAGTACCAAACTCCTCAAATTTCTACTGGAGACTTATTTCGTTTCAACCTTAAAAATGAAACAGAATTAGGCGCTCTTGTGAAATCTTACATGGACAAGGGACAATTAGTTCCAGATGAGGTAACAACAAATATGTTGGTTGATCATTTAGATAACAATCCAAATGCGCAAGGATACATTTTTGATGGATATCCACGTACAACATCTCAAGCAGAAGCTTTAGATAAAATCTTAGCAGATAAATACGAAAGCGAAGTTTCGATTACATTAGCATTAGTTGTGGATGACGAAATTTTGGTTCAACGTTTATTAGAACGCGGAAAAACTTCTGGTCGTGCTGATGATGTGGACGAAAAAATTATCCGCGATCGTATTACAGAATATTACGAGAAAACTGCAATTGTAGCAGAACACTACAAAGCGCAAGGAAAATGGGTTGAGATTGATGGAGTAGGTTCTATTGAAGATATTACCGAAAAATTGAACGCAGCAATTAAAGAAGTTTTATAAAACGACTTTTACATTATAAAATAAAAAGGATTCTCATTTTGAGAATCCTTTTTTATTATTGTCAAGCTGAATTTTTTTCAGTTTATCATTTTTCAAGAATTTTTTTAGATTTTCAGGAATTTTCTCCCAAATATGATTAGGAATACCAAATTCTAATTTTTCAAATAGTTTCTCTTTATTGTTCCAAATTATTACATTATCCCAGTACGTTATAAAAAAAGTAGATTTATCTAAATATTCAGAACTATTTATATAATCCATCCAACCTTCTGCAATTAAATTGTTAGAATTATCATATACATAAATTTCTGAGTAATTTTCTAAAGAGCTATTAAGATGGTTACTTAGATGACCTTCAATACAACTATTTGACCAATCAAATTTTAAATTATCAGATTTTACATCATAGTATTTTAAGTCAACAATTAATTGTTCTTCGACTAATTTTCTCAATTCAACACTCATAGGAGATGATAATCCTAAATCTATATAATTTGGAGTCATAAGTTTTCTATTTTCCTTCAACCAAGCCTTTACAAATGTTTTTTACAACAGCAGGACCTTCATAAATAAAACCTGTATAAACTTGTAACAAACTTGCACCAGCTTCCAGTTTTTCTTTAGCATCTTCGGCTGTATGAATTCCGCCAACTCCAATGATAGGAAATGCTTTGTTCGATTTTTCAGAAAGATAACGAATCACTTCTGTTGAACGATTTTTAAGTGGTTTTCCCGAAACTCCACCAGTTTCTTTTACAATTTCTGGATCAGATTTTAATCCTTCTCTTGAAATGGTTGTATTTGTAGCAATCACTCCAGCAATTTTAGATTCTAATACAATATCTATAATATCGTCCAATTGAGAATCTGTTAAATCTGGTGCGATTTTAAGTAAAATTGGTTTCGGTTTTTCGTTTTGATTATTGTATTGTTGCAAATAATTAAGAATGTACAATAAAGGTTCTTTTTCTTGTAAATCGCGTAATCCAGGTGTGTTTGGAGAACTTACATTGACTACAAAATAATCAACATAATCAAACAATGCATTGAAACATTTGATGTAATCGTCAACAGCATCTTCATTTGGTGTCAATTTGTTTTTACCAATATTTCCGCCAATGATATAGTTTTCACGATTTTTTAATTCTCTAATTTTCGAAACAACAAAATCAACACCTTTGTTATTAAATCCCATTCGGTTAATAATCGCCTCATCTTCCATCAAACGAAACATACGTGGTGCATCATTTCCCGGTTGAGGTTTTGGTGTAACGGTTCCAATTTCGATAAAGCCAAATCCGAAGTGGTTCAATTCTTCAATATATTCAGCATTTTTATCAAAACCTGCAGCCAAACCAATTGGATTTTTGAATTTAATTCCAAAAACTTCTCGTTCTAAACTTGGTTGATTGTATTGATAAAATTTATCTAATAATTTTCCAACTCCAGGAAATGCAGCATAATTTTTTAGATTTCGTGTAACGAAATGATGTGCTTCTTCGGGTTGTAATTGAAATAAAATGTTTTTGAATTGTTTGTACATGCTGCAAAATTAATCAATCCTATTCATTATAAAAATATGTTTTGATTACTTATTTTTCGTGATTGATTGTATTGTGCTAATTGGAGAAATTTCAACAGTTTTTTGACCTTTCACAACATAAAAATAATAAAGACTATTCGTATTGACTAAATAAATTTCTTTTTTCTCACCAGAATTGAAAGTTAAGGTCTGTCCATATTTTTCGAATTTTAAATCTCCATTTTTTATTCGTTTTGATAAAAAATTACCACCACCAACTCCAAATCCTAAAAAGAAACAAATCAGCATAACAAAAAAGAATCCAATTAAATTTTGATTAATTTTCTTAGTGAATTCTTCATTCGTGAGGTTATCAGTTTCTTTAATCTTGTAATATTTCTTAATGAATTTTTTCTCTGGATATTTCAATGAATACTGTTTAAAACTATAAAGTAGAAAAATAAGAAGAATAAAAAAGATTAGTAAGAAAGGATGTGCGGTGATTTCGGCTATTGGACTAATTAAGATATCCATAATGCTCGAAAATTTCAGAATATTAATATCCAATTGATAATAAAAAATAGATTCTTTAATAATTCCCATGAAGACTAAATAAATATAACCAAAAGGAAGTAATCGTTGTAAATGTTCGTTATTCATACTATTGAATCTATTTTTGGCGCGATTTTATTTCTTTGTTAATCATAGAAAGCCTTATGACCAAAGGCATCAAAGTAGTTGAAGTTCTGCAAGCAACGGCAATTAATGCATAATTTTTTGATTTTATTGCTGAATATACCAAGAAGATAGAAATCAAAAACATCAAACATCCAAAAGTAATTACCATTGTTTTGGTTTGTTTTTGCTTTTTCAGAAGTTAGTCATCAGTATATTCGGACAAATTTTTTTAGTATTCATGATAGTGTGTTAATTAATTGAATAAATATAAATAAAAATCTGAGTCATTATAAATTATTCATTCAAAATAGATAATACAAGATTTTAATAAACAAATTAGAAATTGTACTTTTGCAGACTAATTAAAAGAGAAAAATTATGCAATCAAATTTTGTTGACTACGTAAAAATAAATTGTAGAGCCGGACATGGAGGTGCGGGTTCAGCAAGTTTGCATCGCGAAAAATATATTGACAAAGGTGGACCAGATGGTGGAGATGGTGGACGTGGAGGAAATATCACGCTTCTTGGAAACTCAAATCTTTGGACCTTGTTAGAATTTCGATTCAAAAGACATTTCCGTGCGCAAAACGGTGGACGTGGAGGTAAATCTCGTTCTACTGGTGCTGACGGTGAAGATATTATTTTGGAAGTTCCGATCGGAACAATTGCCAAAGATGACGAAGGAAATATTATTGGCGAAGTAACAGAAAATGGGCAAGAATTAATTATTGCGCAAGGAGGAAAAGGGGGGCTAGGAAACTGGCATTTCCGTTCTGCAACGCGTCAAACGCCTCGTTATGCACAGCCAGGTTTGGATGGTGACGAGCGTCAAGTTACATTGGAGTTGAAAATTTTGGCAGATGTTGGTTTAGTTGGTTTTCCAAATGCAGGAAAATCTACTTTATTATCAGCTGTTTCGGCTGCTAAACCAAAAATTGCAGATTACGCATTTACAACGTTAACACCTAACTTGGGAATTGTAGAATACCGTAATCATCAGTCATTTATTATGGCAGATATTCCTGGAATTATCGAAGGTGCGGCAGAAGGAAAAGGTCTTGGACATCGTTTCTTGCGTCATATTGAGCGTAATTCTAACTTATTATTTTTAATTCCTGCCGATACAGAAGATTATAAAAAAGAATATGAAATTCTGTTGAATGAATTGAAAAAATTCAATCCTGAATTGTTAGATAAAGAACGAATTTTAGCTATTTCTAAGTCAGATATGTTAGATGATGAATTGGAAGCTGAGATTAAAGCACAATTACCAACTGATATTGATACGATATTTATTTCGTCTGTTTCTGGAAAAGGAATCACAGAATTGAAAGATTTATTGTGGAAAAAACTACACGAATAACTAATTATTAAAGATAAAGACAAATGTTTGGAAATTTTGGAGACATCATGGGAATGATGGGAAAAATCAATTCATTTAAAGATAAATTTTCTGATTTGAAAAATGAATTAGATGGAGAAATATTTACAACGACTTCTAACGATGGAAAAGTAAAAATTACAATGTCTAAATTGGCAACAGTAAAAGATATTGAACTTGCTGAAGGAATGGAAAAAGAAGAAATTGAAGATTTGTTAGTGATGACGTTAAACAAAGCGTTGGAACAAGTAAAAACAGAAGCAATTGACAGAGCGAAAAAAACAGCTCAAGAAAATTTACCAAACATTCCTGGAATGCCTTTCTAAGAAGAATTTGAAAAAATAAAAACCCCTGAAAATTAATTTTCAGGGGTTTTTGTTTGATAATTTGGTTCAATATTTTTATCATCTTTCTCATCCAAAGATTCAAGATATTCTGCTTTCAAACGTTCTTGTTCTTGGTAAATATCCCATAAACGCTCGGCTTGTGGATCATAATAATTTTCTTGATCCCATTTCGGAACTTCTTTTTGTGGACCAATATTTCTAAACAAATAAGCAAAAAATGCACCCGAAATAAATCCACTTAAATGTCCTTCCCAAGAAATAGAATTACTACTTGTATCTGTTTTTAATTGTGGTAAAATTTCTTGAGGAACCATTCCCCAAATCATTCCGCCGTATAATAAAATAATGATTAATGAAATTGCCATTAAACCACGTTCTTTTCTGATTATTCCACTGAAAAATATAAACGAAGCTAATAAGTAAACGATAGAACTTGCTCCAATATGACAGCTTACATTGTCATCTAAAAAAGGTGGGTTTCCAATGATCCAAAGAATAATTCCTGATAAAATCCAACCAAAGAATATCACGTAATAAGCCAATCTATCGTACATCAATAGTGCGATAAAGCTAAGAAAAGCTAATGGAAAAGTATTGCTGATAATGTGTTTCCAACCCGAGTGAAATAAAGGCGAGAACAGAATTCCTTTCAATCCTACGAAAGTTCTCGGAATAACGCCGTAACAACTATCTAAATTGTATCCGTTTTGTTGGAACAAAAAGATAATCCACATTGGTATAAGCAGTAGCAGAGGAATTATAATAGTTTTCTTCGGAAAAGGATAACTCATAAAATTGGTTTTGAAAACATCATTCAATCTTTATTCCTTTCCAGAAAATCTGCCAATTTTGGTCAAATTAAGTTTAATAGCGTTTTATTAATTCTCTCGCAAGCAATTTCCAATCTGTCCATTTCACGCCTAATTGATGATTTTGAACAGCAATTTTATGTTGGTAATTCAAATGCTTAATCACTTCCTTATAAGCTTTTATCAAATTAAAATTCGGATCATAAATATGAGTTGCTTCAGAATTTGCACCATTAATTTCAAGTATGACAAAATTTCCGTTCTGAAAATCTTCTAAACTTTTTGCTTTCAAATCGATACGACCATAATAAAAACCATCAATTTTTTGTGCGATTTGATCTATAGTTTCTTCTAATTTAGACGTTTTTAGAGAAGATCCATCTAAAAAAGTTGTTCCTCGACTATGATTTCCTATTGGTTCAACCAATAATTTTTCATCTTTTTGAAGAACTGAATTTAGTTCGTTTTGTAAACGTTTAAACAAATAATCTTTTCGGTAAAAAGCTCTTAAATTTTGTTCGATTAATTCTTTCAAAGTTGATTTTCCATCACCCGTAAACGTCAAAAAATCTTTTGCTGTTATCGACAGTATTTTACCATTTTTTTCTTTTGGTAATCTAACATAGAAAACACCAAACTCAAAGTTTGATTGAATATATTCTTGTAAAATTAAATCTCGATTATTTTGCTCTAAATAATTTTTCCAATCAATTTCATTTCTGATTAATTCTACACCAATTCCACGTTCACCAAGATTTGGTTTTGCAATAAAGGGAAAATTAAACGGAATTTCTTGTGTTGTAAATTCATCAAAAAAAATGGTTTTTGGCTTATAATTTTTATCAATTTGATTGAGTAAATCAATTTTAGAATAATCAATAAATCCGCCCCATTTCATTGTAGGATTTGCCGAGCAAAAGTAAGCTGGAGCGCCTGTTTGAAAGATTTTATAAATGTACCAAGGTGTCAATGGCGCATAAAATAACCAGAATGGCCAAAATTCGTATCGTGTCCATTTTGTTATTTTCGGATTCATTTTTCTTGATTTTGAAAAGCAATTGTAGAAGATGCAATTCCAAAATTTTGTGGAATTTTAATCGTTGAAAAATGAGTTTCGATCGCAATTTTAATCAACGCAAAATGATGAATGCTATGATCAAAACAATACATTAATTCGCGATAATTTGTGGTATTAATTGTGAAATTCTCTCCGTAATAATTCTGTTTTAGCTGAATTGTTTTTTCTAAATCTAAACGTTCTATTTGTGATTTTAGATGATTCAGCGTATTCAAACTTTCAACAACCGAATTTTCTAAAGCACGATTTCGCTCTCTATCATCATAACAAATACAATTGTTTTTTTGCGCTTGTAAAAAGCACGAATAAAACTCGATAATATGACGAAAATGTTGACCAACAGAAGCACCAGAAATGATTTCTAATTCCTTTTGAAAAGACAGATCGTCAAATTGCAAAAGAATCGATTTCATTTCATCAAAGGAATGCGCTATAGTTTTCTGAATACTCATAATTCTTTGCAAAGATAAATTTTTACATTTGAACTAAATTGAAAAATGAGATGTGTATAATCAGTTTTTACAGAAATGAGGATGAATTTGTGTTGACGCACAACCGAGATGAGGAAATAAATCGTTCTTCTTCTAAAGAGATTGTGGAGCAAAAGCGTTTTGATAAAACTTATTTTTCGCCTGTAGATGAGCGCGCAAATGGAACTTGGATTTTTTATTCGGAACAATATGTTGCGTGTATTTTGAATGGAGGAATCGAAAAACCAATGCATTTCAAAGAAAAATACAGAGAAAGTAGAGGAATTATCTTATTAGATTTATTGAAATATAATTCTGTAAATGAGTTTATTAATTCGGAAAATTTGTCAGGAATCGCACCTTTTACAATTTTTGTTTTTGAAAGACTAACTAAAAATGCTTACCTTTTGTTTTGGAATGAAAATAAACTGAGCGTAAAAGATATTTCGCAAGAAAAAATTGTGACATGGTGTTCGTCGACATTGTACAGTCCTGAAAGAAGAAATGAAATTGATGAAATTTTTAATCAAAATAATGATTTAAAATCCGAAGAAATTTTAGAACTTCACGATGATTTGAAAATGAAAAAAGGTGATTTGTACGATTTTTTAGCAACGACATCTATCTCTCAAATTATTATGAATTCTTTAAGAATTGATATGAAATATTGTCAGCTATTTTGAAATTAATAGACAATAATTCGTTATTTTAAGGAATCATCAAATCATTTCGGACATAGGCATAATTTATGCTATAGTCTATCAGAATAATTATATTTGTTAAAGACAGCTTAAATAATAAAATGAACGATAATTTCTCACAACAAGTAAAAGACGTTATTTCTTATAGTAAGGAAGAAGCGTTGAGATTAGGCCACGACCAAATAGGAACGGAACACCTTCTGTTGGGGATTATTCGCGACGGTGAAGGGAAAGCCATTTCTGTCTTAGAAGCATTGAATGTCGATTTAGACGAAATGCGTCAAAAAATAGAAAACCTAAACCCAGCAAAAGAAACTCCAGGTAATAATATAAAAAATTTGAGTTTGACAAAACAAGCTGAAAGAGCGTTGAAAACAACATTCTTAGAAGCAAAATTGTTTAAAAGTCCGACTGTAAATACAATTCACTTATTATTGTGTATTCTTCGTAATGAAAACGATCCGATTACAAAATTGATGAATAAGTTGGATATTGATTACAATACAGTAAAGGAAGAATTCAAATTTCAATTTCAAGATGAGGAAATTCAATCTCCTCGTGCAGAAAATCCATCTTTTGATGGAGGTGATTCTGATAACGATTTTGAGCGTGCGTCTACAAGTAAACCTACTTCGAAAAGTAAAACGCCAGTTTTAGATAATTTTGGACGAGATTTAACAGCGATTGCGCAAGAAGGAAAATTAGATCCTGTAGTTGGACGCGAAAAAGAAATAGAACGTGTTTCGCAAATTCTTTCTCGTCGTAAAAAGAACAATCCATTGTTAATTGGAGAGCCAGGTGTTGGTAAATCTGCAATTGCAGAAGGTTTAGCGTTAAGAATTGTACAACGTAAAGTTTCGCGCGTATTGTTCAACAAACGTGTGGTAACATTAGATTTAGCATCATTAGTTGCCGGAACTAAATATCGTGGACAATTTGAAGAGCGTATGAAAGCAATCATGAATGAATTAGAGAAAAATGATGATATTATTCTTTTCATTGATGAGTTACATACAATTGTTGGAGCAGGAGGAGCTACGGGTTCTTTAGACGCTTCTAACATGTTCAAACCTGCTTTGGCGCGTGGTGAATTACAATGTATTGGAGCAACAACGTTGGACGAATATCGTCAATATATTGAAAAAGATGGTGCATTAGTTCGTCGTTTTCAAAATGTGATGGTTGAACCAACAACTCCAGAAGAAACATTACAGATTTTACATAATATCAAAGATAAGTATGAAGCGCATCATAATGTAAATTATACAGATGAAGCGTTGCAAGCTTGTGTAAATTTGACAACACGTTATATTACAGATCGTTTCTTGCCAGATAAAGCGATTGATGCTTTAGATGAAGCGGGTTCTCGCGTGCATATCAAGAATATAAAAGTTCCTCAAGAAATTTTAGATCTTGAAGCAAAATTAGAAGAAGTTCGCGAAGAGAAAACGAAAGTTGTAAAATCTCAAAAATACGAAGAAGCTGCTCGTTTACGTGATTCAGAGAAACAAATAGAAAGTGATTTGAAACGTGAGCAAGCAAAATGGGTACAAGAATCGAAAGAGAATCGTGAAACAGTTACAGAAGAAAATGTAGCGGAAGTTGTTTCGTTGATGTCTGGCGTTCCTGTACATCGTGTAGCTGAAAAAGAATTGAAAAAATTAGCTCAGATGAATGAGTTAATGAAAGGAAAAGTAATTGGTCAAGATGAAGCGGTAACGAAAGTTGTGAAAGCAATTCAGCGTAATCGTGCAGGATTGAAAGATCCAAATAAACCAATTGGTTCATTCATTTTCTTAGGAACTACGGGTGTTGGTAAAACACAATTAGCGAAAGTTTTGGCGAAAGAAATCTTTGATTCTAACGATGCATTAATTCGTATCGATATGTCTGAATACATGGAGAAATTTGCCGTATCTCGCTTAGTTGGGGCACCTCCAGGCTATGTTGGTTACGAAGAAGGTGGACAATTAACAGAAGCAGTTCGTCGTAAACCATATGCAGTAATCTTATTAGATGAGATTGAGAAAGCACATCCAGATGTATTCAATATTTTATTACAAATTTTGGATGATGGTCATGTAACAGATAGTTTAGGTCGTAAAGTTGATTTCCGTAATACGATTATCATTTTAACGTCTAACATTGGTACAAGACAATTGAAAGAGTTTGGAGATGGTGTCGGATTTGGAACTTCATCTAAGAAAGATTCTGCTGATGAACGCGCAAAATCAACAATTGAAACAGCTCTAAAACGTGCTTTCGCGCCAGAATTTTTGAATCGTATTGATGATATTATCTTCTTTAATTCATTAACAAAAGAAGATATCATGAAAATTATCGATATTGAATTGGCAAGTTTAATAGAGCGTTTAACAGCTTTAAATTATCATATTGAATTAACAGAGGAAGCGAAGAATTTTATCGCAGACAAAGGATTTGATAAAGATTATGGAGCTCGTCCGTTGAAACGTGCTATTCAGAAATACATCGAAGATCCAATGGCAGAAGAAATCATCAACGCTGTAATTAGTGAAGGAGATGAATTAATCCTTGACTTAAATGAAGCAAAAGATGGCGTTAAAATTTCTGTAAAAGGAAAAACGAAAGAAGAAAAATCAGAATAATTTCTAAGTTTCTATAATAGAAAGGCTTGAACAAAAATGTTCAAGCCTTTTTTATTTCGGTAACTTTTGCCGTACATTTGCGCTCAGCAAGCCACTTTGTCGCTTCATGTATGTGAAGAGGAAAGTCCGGGCTCCAAAGAGTAAGCATAGCGGGTAACGCCCGTCCGTCGAGAGGCGAGGACAAGTGCAACAGAAAGTATGTACAGTTCGGCTGTAGTGAAACCAGGTAAACTCTATGCGGAGCAATGCCATGTATACCAGCAGTTAAGAGCTACTCGTTCGTTGCTGGGGGGTAGGCAGATTGATATTTTAGGTAACTAAAATACTAGATAAATGACAAAGCATCTTGATTTATTAAGGTGACAGAACCCGGCTTATCGGCTTGCTTTTTTCTATTTTTTGAAGTAAAGACTAAATAATTCTGATGTATTAGAACAATCGTTTTTCTTCAAAATATTTCTTCGATGCGTGTCAATAGTATGTTTACTTAAGCCAATTGCATCAGCAATATCCTGACTTGTGTAGCCTTTGATCAGAAACTCGATAATCTCCGTTTCTTTTTTTGTAAGTTGTAAAGATGAATTTGTTTTTGAATTAAGAAGATTATTCAATCCATCTTTGATGTTGTAAATATGCATAATAGGCTTTCCTCCAACCTTTATTTGTGTGATGTCAGTCGCTAAACAAAAAACTCGATTTGGTAAAAAATTTTTACTTAATTCGTAAAAGAAATGTTGCAAATGAATTTGATGAATTTCTCTTTTTTTATCTATCACACGAAAATCATAAGTAAATTTATAATTCATTCTTTCTTCAGGGACAATTTCCATACTAAAATTTGCAATTCGTTGCTGAATATCAATCACATGTTGCAAATCATCGGGATGTACCATTTGAACACATAGTTCAGCTGTATATTCGTCAGGAAGATAACCCAAAATATCTTCGCATTGAGGAGAAACATATTCGAATGTTGCAGAATTAGGATTGATGAAATACATAAAAGATTCACCAAGTGCAAGACTTCTTAAAGTTTGTAAATAATCATTAATTGATTGAAACTCTCATTTTTTTCGTTTAAGGTTCTACGATCTGTATTTTCACTCCATAGTTTTTTTACAATACTTGCATATTCAGTAATAGATTTTTGATTTGCTTTTTTCATATGCTTACAAGTAAAAGTTAATAAAATACCATTAAATGAGTATTTTTTAAGTTAGTAATATAAACTAATTTTGCAAAATATATATAGGATTAAAGCAGTTTTGCTTTTTTCAACCAACCTATTTTATATTTAACCTATAAAAAAAGGAGCTAAATTTTTTAGCTCCTTTTTAATATTATGATGGAATTAAAGTAAAGATTTTACTTTCTCGATTACAGCAGTAGAATCGATTCCATATTTTTTCATTAAATCTGAAGGTGTTCCAGATTCACCGAATTTATCATTAACCGCAACAAAAGCTTGTTTTGTTGGTAATTTTTGAGCTAAAACTCTTGCAACAGATTCACCTAAGCCACCTAAAATATTATGTTCTTCAGCTGTTACAATTTTTCCTGTTTTCTTTACAGAGTTTAAGATAATTTCTTCATCTAATGGTTTGATTGTATGAATATTGATCACCTCACAAGAAATTCCTTCTTTTTCTAACTCAGCAGCAGCAACCAAAGATTCCCAAACTAAGTGACCTGTCGCAACAATTGTTACATCAGAACCTTCGTTCATTAAGATACCTTTACCAATTTCAAATTTTTGGTCAGCTGGTGTGAAAACTGGAACAGCAGGACGTCCGAAACGTAAGTAAACAGGACCTTCATATTCAGCTACTGCAATTGTAGCCGCTTTAGTTTGATTGTAATCACAAGGATTGATAACCACCATTCCTGGTAACATTTTCATCAAACCAATATCTTCTAATGTTTGGTGAGTTGCACCATCTTCTCCTAATGTTAAACCAGCGTGCGATGCAGCGATTTTTACATTTTTGTTAGAGTAAGCGATAGATTGACGAATTTGATCGTATACACGAGCTGTAGAAAACTCAGCGAAAGTTCCTGTGAAAGGAATTTTACCTCCAATTGTCAAACCTGCAGCAATTCCCATCATGTTTGCTTCAGCAATACCAATTTGGAAAAAACGCTCTGGGTTTTCTTTGATAAATTGATCCATTTTCAATGAACCAATCAAGTCAGCACACAATGCAACAACGTTAGGATTTGTTCTTCCTAACTCTGTCAATCCGTCTCCGAATCCACTACGTGTATCTTTTTTTTCTGTGTATGTTAAGTCTATCATTGTTTTTGTTTTTTGTATTCGTTTTTGTATTTTTCTACTTCTGTTTTTTCATCAAATTGATAAATAAAATCATTTGGCGAAACATTAATTTCTTCTTCCTCTTCAGCGCTCTTTTTGATCCATTTTTCTAAGGTTTCAACATTTTCTAACACAATATTTTGTTCAACTCTATAAATCAAGCCTTTCAAATTTAGTTCAGAATTGATAAACGGAACGGTGTTGATGTTAGAATTTGTATCGATGCAAATTTCTGTACCATTGTCGTTGTCATTATCTTTTCTGAAAATGTTATACACTTCACATTGTTTATTTAGAATCGTTTCTTTTTGACCAGTTCTATTCGCAACATAACTATTTCCGATTGCGGAATTTGTTAAACTTGGATTATTAGTCGCTAAAAAAGAATTTCCTAATAAATCTTTTGTGCCTTCGAAATCAATTTTAAAAACCTTCGGATTTTCTTCTTCGCTGTAAACAGAATACATATTGTCGTTTACTTTTAATGAAGCGAAGTTTCCCATCGGTGTTCGCGTAATCATCAAATGTGCTTTGTAATCTTTGGTTGATAAAATGTCCAAAAAATCTGAATAGAAATCACTTTTGATACGATATTGAATAACGTTTTCAAATTTATACGATTGCATTTGAGCAAAAGTTAAACTTGTAAAAAGCGTTAATATAAAACTGATTGATTTTTTCATTATCGATGTATTTTGATCAATATTAATCCAAAGAATTCAAGAAAGTAGTTAACTTATCTTTGTCTTCTTTTTTCAGTTTATCATATTTATTATTGATTTCTAAAATACTTTTTCTCATTGCATCAATTGTTCCCGAAAGACCAACACTTCCACTTTGATAAATGTATAAATCGCACACTTGTCCTACATAATTGTAAACCAAATTTCCTAAATCTTTATCTGTAAAAGTTGGAATTTTAGCTTTCAAATTTTTGCAATGTTCTGGTGCAACTTTCATGAAATCTTGAACGTCTGGATTGTCGATTGCTAAATCGATTTTGCTAATATCTGTCGTTTTGTAAGCAGATGTATAAGGATCATAATATTCGGCTAAACTAACTTCTGTTGCAGCAACAGCAGAATCTACTGCTACAGCCGCTTCATCATAATCTGTTGAAACTTCTGTTAATTTAAACTTTTTAGCATCATCGAAATACGTTTTGAAAAGGTTATTTAATTCTTTTACTTCGCTTTTGTTTGCTAATTTATTCTTTTTGAATTGTTTTACCAATTGATTTGTAGAGCCTTGCGCAGCTGCTAAAGCTTTAGGACGCTCGATATCAGGATTTCCATCATAATCGCTATCATTATAAATCAAGCTATAATTTAATGAAGCAACAGTCCCAAAAAGACTATTTACGTTATCACTTTCTGATGTTTGATAATTGTAATAATTAACAATAGGATCCTCGTAACGATTGTCCGGAGAATAAGCTGCTGCTTCCGCTGCATAAGCTGTATCTACAGACGACATCATGTTCTCGTATTCTTGTTTCTTTTTTGCCAATTCGTTGGTAAAACTTTCGATTTCTTTTTTCTCATCAAAAGTTACTTTTACGTTAGAATTTGCAATATTTTGAATCGTTAATCCATTAAAATCTCCTGCGTCATATCGTATCAAAAGTCCTTTCAGTTTTGTTTGAGGAAACATAATAGCAACGTTATTAATTGCATTTTTTTCATCAACACATAATGTAGAAGATTTTGTTTCGAAATCTGTTTTAGATGTTAATTCGTATTCATTACACTTATATCCATTGATCGTTGTAGATGAATTTAGATTTTTAACTGAAATAAATTTCTCGAACAAATTATCCGAATAAGGTTTTAAACTATCATCCGACATGCCTTCATAATAATAAGGTGCTTTTATCGATAATTGATTTTCTAATGAATTGGCATAGACTTCGAAAAACTTGCTGTTGTTGATAAAGAAAGCATCTTTATTAAAGCTTCCTGAAGTGTAAGGACCTCCTTCCGAAGTTCCTAAAACAGCGTCTTTAGAAATATAGGTTACAAAAAATAAATCTTTTTGACCATCTAAATAAGTCTGATATTCTTCTGGTAAATTGATTTTATACGATACTTTTTTGTCAAAAGAATATGTTTTTTCCTGGCCAAAGGCTGTCAAAGAACAAAGCGTAATTATAGAATAAAATAACGTTTTCATAGTATTTTGGTTGTATTGAAATTATTAATAATCTGTCAATTCAGTTTCTGGATTTTGCTCTAATGCAGATGCTAATTGCTCGTCGTTAGGTGCTTTTCCGTGCCAAGAGTGACTTCCCATCATGTAATCAACTCCATTACCCATTTCTGTGTGTAATAAAATTGAAACTGGTTTTCCGTTTCCTGTTAATGTTTTAGCTTCTTCTAAAATAGCAATTACTTTTTCTAAGTTATTTCCATCTTTTTCTTCTAAAACAATCCATCCAAAAGCTTCTAATTTAGCTTTCAAATCACCTAAAGGTAAAACGTGGTCTGTATCACCATCAATTTGACGACCATTGTAGTCAATCGTTGCAATTACATTATCCACTTTTTTACCAGCAGCATACATAAAAGCTTCCCAAACTTGACCTTCTTGTAATTCACCATCACCGTGTAATGTGTAAACTAATTTATCGTCGTTGTTTAATTTTTTTGCTTGCGCAGCACCTAAAGCAACAGATAAACCTTGTCCTAAAGAACCAGAAGCGATACGAATTCCAGGTAAACCTTCGTGTGTTGTTGGGTGACCTTGTAAACGAGAGTCTAATTTTCTGAATGTAGCTAATTCGCTAACTGGGAAAAATCCCGAACGAGCCAATGTGCTGTAGAAAACTGGTGAAATGTGACCGTTTGATAAGAAGAATAAATCTTCTCCTTTTCCGTCCATAGAGAAGTCAGTAGAGTAAGTCATGATTTTACCGTATAATGCAGCAAAATATTCTGCACAACCTAATGATCCACCTGGGTGTCCACTATTTACGGCATGTACCATTCTCAAAATATCTCTCCTTGTTTGTTGTACTTGTGTTTGAAGTTCTTGAAGTGTCATTGTTTGTTTATAAAAATTTGAACAAAAATAATCCTTTTTTGTAGGGCAAAAAAATCGTAGAACATAAATCACTACAATTGGGGAGGAGATTTTTTAGTTGTAATTTTTTATGGTTTAGTTTAGTAATCAAAGTATTAATATTAAATTTGTTGTAAATCAAACTTTAATTCATGTCAACAAAAGATATTTTTATTATTGAAACTGAAACTTCTGAAGAAGCAAAGGCACTGAAAGCTTTTGTGAAAGCAATGAAGTTGAAAATGATTAAGACAAAAAAAGAAGAAGTTTATTTGAATTTGGAAGAAGCTGTTGAGGAATATAAATTGATTAAAGAAAAAAAACTGAAAGGTATTTCTGCGAAAGATTTATTGGATGAATTATAATGTAGTTGCTGTTCCAAGTTTTGTTAAATCTTTGAAAAGATTAATCAAAAAATATCCTTCTTTGAAAGATGATTTTCGTGATTTTATAAATAATTTGGAGTTAAATCCTGAACAAGGAACGTTGTTGAGTAATAATTGTTTCAAAATTAGAATTGCAATAAAATCTAAAGGAAAAGGAAAAAGTGGTGGAGCGAGAATTATTACGCATGTAGTTATTGAAGAAGAAAAGGTTTATCTACTTTCAATCTATGATAAAAGCGAGCAGATTTCTGTTACAGATAAAGAATTGAGAAAATTACTTGAAAATTTAAAATAAAAAAGACGAAGTTTAACTTCGTCTTTTTTATTTATTCTTCTTCCATATGCCATTCGCCACGGTGAGGTATCAAAGCGTCACGAACTTGTATCATTTCAGATTCTACTACCACCAAATAAGCAACTGCATATTCTGGCTCAACCTCTACAAATTCAGAAAATGTACTTTGTAACTTTTCTTTTTCTGCGTATTGTTTCAGGTGAATTGCATGATGTTTTGCAGTTGGTATAGCATCGGGACCATAAAAATCCCAGATTAATTTTAATTTCTTTTCCATACTTATATTTTATCAAAAGAAGTTTTAATTCCTTTTATTAAAGCTGAACTAAATCCTTGATGTTCCATTTCATTTAATCCAGCAATCGTACAACCTTTTGGTGTCGTCACTTTATCAATTTCTTGTTCTGGGTGCAAACCGTTTTCTATTAATAATTCAGCAGCTCCTTTTACAGTTTGTGTTACAATTTTTGTTGCAGTTTGTGTGTCAAATCCAATTTCAATACCACCCTGAATCATTGCTCTTATAAATCGTAAAACATAAGCAATTCCGCAAGCGCCAATTACAGTTGCTGCATTCATCAATTCCTCATTTATAACAACTGTTTCGCCAATTGGATTGAAAATCGTTTTGATTTCATCAAGAATGTTTTCATCTTTCGAATTTCCACAAATACAAGTAATCGATTCTTCTACAGAAGCAGCCGTATTAGGCATTGCTCTAAAAATTGACATTCCTTGCGGTAAAATGTTTTGATACGTTTGCAATGAAATTCCTGTTGCAACTGAAATTAATATTTTGTTGGTCGTAAAATCATCTTTTAATTGTGTCAAAACTTCTTCCACTTTGTACGGTTTTACACACAACAGAATATAATCAGCATCTTTTACAGCAAAATGATTATCATTTGTAATCGTTACACCAAGCTTTTTAAGATGTTCAATTTGATTCAAATTATTTCTTGTAGCGATAATTTGATTTGGATCGAATGCTTTATTCTTAATTAAACCCTCTGTTATAGAAATTCCTAAATTTCCTGCTCCAATAATGGCGATTTTTTTCATAGTTGTAGAGTGTTAATTGTTCTGATTATGAATGAATAATTGTTTCTTTTTGACGATTAGAACTTACCAACCATAGACCGATAAAAGTTAATAAACCATTCAGAATGATTAATTCAACACCAATTTTGTAATCGGTAAAATTAATCACTAATTCGTTGATGATATAGGTGAAAATAGGTGCTAAAATCGCAACTGTAATAATTGAATATTTTTTGTAAATGTTACGTTTCGTTAAAATTCCGAAAGCAAATAATCCCAATAAAGGTCCGTATGTATAACCTGCAATTTCCATCACAAGATAAACAATTGATTTGTTGTTAATCATTTTGAAAACCATAATCAAGATAAAGAAAACTACCGTGAAAATTAAGTGAACACGAATACGAATCTTTTTCTTTTCTTTTTCTGATTTTTCTTTGTCCTCGTTGATGTTTAATAAATCGACACAATATGAACTTGTAACTGCTGTTAAAGCTCCGTCAGCAGAAGGAAATAAAGCAGAAATTAATCCGATAATAAAAATCACAGAAATAATCATTGGGAAATGATGTCCTAAAAGCGAAAGTGCAGGAAACATATCATCACCCATAATATTTTGTCCACCTTGTTCCATAAAGAAACCGTCAGCAGTATAAAAACCACCTTCACTCATTGCGTATAAATAAAGCAATCCACCCAAAAATAGGAACGCTAAATTCACAATCAATAATGTTCCAGCGAACGTCAACATATTCTTTTTTGAGTTTTGAAGATTATCAACCGAAATATTTTTTTGCATCATTTCTTGGTCAAGACCAGTCATAGCTATTGTGATAAACATTCCGCCTAAAATAGTTTTTAAGAAATAAGTTTTCGAATTTGGATCAAGATTAATGAAATGGGTATAGTTTTTGGCTTGCATCCTATCGTAAGCTTCACCAACAGATAAATTAAGATGCGAAAGGATAAACCAAATACAAGCAATCAAGCTAATGATCATAAATGATGTTTGCAAGGTGTCGGTTACGACAATTGTTTTTACTCCACCTTCGAACGTGTATAATAATATCATCAATAATAAGACAAATGTTGTTGCCCAAAATGGTACGCCTAAATTGTCTAATAAAAATATTTGTAACACATTTACAACTAAATATAAACGTGCTGTTGCGCCAATTCCACGAGAAATAATAAAGAAAACCGATCCCATTTTATGTGCTTCAACATTGAAACGCTTTCCTAAATAGGTGTAAATCGAGGTCAGATTCATTCGGTAATAGAGCGGAAGTAATA
Organism: Empedobacter sp. UBA5987; assembly: GCF_002429865.1. Taxonomy (NCBI): domain Bacteria; kingdom Pseudomonadati; phylum Bacteroidota; class Flavobacteriia; order Flavobacteriales; family Weeksellaceae; genus Empedobacter; species Empedobacter sp. UBA5987. Next base: position 62,947 of record NZ_DJBB01000047.1, on the reverse strand, counting down.
CGCCAGCGACGATAAAATAACCAAGAAAAAATCCGATTACCATCATATAATACTCGAATCCTCCGTAAATATATTCGGAACCAGTTAATTTTCCGACCGTTCCTGGAACTGATATAAAGGTAACGCCACTAAGACTTGTCCCAATCATTCCGAAAGCCACCAACCACCATTTACTTTTTTTGTTTCCGTTAAAAAAAGATTGATTGTCAGAATTTCGACTGGTGAAGTAAGAGATCACTAAAAGTCCTACAAAGTATACGATAACACAAAGTAGTAAAATTGTTGAGTTCATAATTTATTTAGTAAATAAGCCCAAATTTAATATTTTTGAGTGAATGATGATAGATTAATTTTCCGAAGATAAAATTGTAAATTTGTTGTCTATAATTTTTTGAACGAATGAATTACCCAAGCAAGGTTTTAGAGCGAGCTGTAGAAGAGATGTCAAATTTGCCAGGAATAGGAAAGAGAACAGCTTTGCGACTTGTTTTACATATGCTAAATCGTCCCAAATCTCAAACGACAGCTTTATCCGAAGCGCTTTCTCATTTGGTGGATGATGTTAAATATTGTCAACATTGTCATACGATTTCTGATGATGAGATTTGTGATATTTGCAATAATCCATTGCGAGAAGAAACTATAATTTGTGTGGTAGAAGATGTACGCGATGTGATGGCAATTGAAAACACAGGACAATTTAAAGGACAATATCACGTTTTAGGAGGAAAGATTTCTCCAATGGAAGGCATTGGACCTGGTCAATTGAATATTCAAACTTTGGTAGATCGTGTTCAAAATGAAAATGTAAAGGAAATAATCTTTGCTTTAAGTTCTACAATGGAAGGAGATACAACTGTTTTTTACTTGTATCGACAATTAAAGAATGCCGAAATTATTTTTTCGACCATTGCACGAGGTCTTGGTGTAGGAGATGAGTTAGAATATGCAGACGAAGCGACGTTGGTTCGTTCTATACAACATCGAATCCCATATTCAGAAAATAAATTTTAAAATGAAATTATCGATAATTATTGTTAGTTATAATGCGCCAAAACATTTAGAGCTTTGTCTTGATTCGTGTCAGGAGGCTTTAAAAAATGTAGATGGCGAAATAATTGTAATTGATAATAATTCATCGGAAATTGATTTTACATTCCTAAAAAAAACTTTTCCTACTGTAAACTTTTTACTTCAAAAAGAGAATCTTGGTTTTGCAAAAGCGAATAATATTGGGGTTGAGAATGCTTTGGGAGAATATATTCTGATTCTTAATCCAGATACAATTATTCCAGAGAATTTATTCGAATCTTTGATTGAATTTCATCAGTCAAAAGAAAAAATAGGTTTTGTGGGAGTACGAATGATAGATACAAACGGAAATTTTCATCCAGAATCAAAACGTAATATTCCGACAGCTAAAAATTCATTTTCTAAGTTGTATAGTCGATTTAATCATTCAAAGAAAAATAATTATTACAAATTAGAAGTTGATGAATTTGAAATTGCTCCTTGCGAAATTTTAGTTGGTGCTTTTATGTTCACCACGAAGAAAATCTATCAGGAAATTGGAGGATTTGATCCACGTTATTTTATGTATGGAGAAGATATAGATTTGTCTTTTAGTGCAGAATTGGCTGGTTATAAAAATTATTATAAAGGAGATATAACGGTTTTACATTACAAGGGAGAAAGTACGAAAAAAGATAAAAAATATTATAAACATTTTTTTGAAGCCATGATGATTTTCTTAGCAAAATATTATCAAAAAAATTGGTTGCATTATCAACTTTTACGTTCGGGAATTTTGATTAAATATTTAATTCAATTATTTAAATTTTCTTTACATTCACCTAATAATACTTCTAAAATAGAAGTAAAAGCAGAAAATTTATTTTGGATTGATAAGAAATCAGATTTCAAATCTTTATCAAATAATGAAATTGCAATTGATGCAAGTTTTTTTACTTATCAAGAGATATTATCAATCATTTCTGAAAACAACTCTTCTTCACGTTCATTTTATATTCGCCCTAAAAATAAAAATTATTTAATAGGTGATGATAAACTGATTATAAATCTATAAAAACAAAAAAAGCTGAATCTTAATGACCAGCTTTTACAGTATCTTTTTTCTCAACTTTCGGAGTTTCTACAGTTTTTGTAGAATCTTTTACTTCCTCATGTTTTTCTTCAACAGCTTCTTCATGTTTTGCATGACCTTCGTGAGCAGCTTCAGACTTGTGGTGCATTTCTTCAGCAGTAGCTGGTTCGTGAACTACAGGAAGTACACCATGGTTTACACCTGCTTTAGAGTTACAAGATGTAGCAAATGCAGCAACAGCTACTAAAAGAATTAATTTTTTCATGACGTACAAAATTTATTGTATGAATATATTGTTATAATTGTTTTGACAAAATTAGTTAAAAACATTGAGTTCAACTAACTGATTTATTTCAATTGTGCAATTTTCTGAATTCCACCTTTTGTTTTATCTCCAACCTTTACATTGATTTCAGTATCAAGTGGTAAAAAGATATCTACACGAGATCCGAATTTGATAAAACCATATTCTTTACCAGCAACAGCTGTATCATTCTCTTTACTGTAGCAAACAATTCTTCTCGCAACAGCACCAGCAATTTGTCTAAAAAGAACTTTTGTATGATCTGTATTTTCTACAACAACAGTTGTTCTTTCGTTTAACTCTGATGATTTAGGATGAAATGCTACCAAAAATTTCCCTGGATGATATTTAGAATAAATAACCTTACCATTCACAGGATAACGTGTTACGTGTACATTAAGTGGCGTCATGAAAATAGATAATTGAATACATTTTTGATTCAAAAATTCACTTTCATATACTTCTTCTAATACAACTACTTTTCCATCTACCGGCGCAATAACACAATTTTCAGATGAATCTGATTCACGAATTGGATTTCTAAAAAACCAAACGACAAATCCATAAAGAATCCATAATGGTAAAGCGAATAAAAGACCATAAACAGGAAAAAAGTAATGTAATACTCCTGTAGCGATTGCAAATAAAATTAAGCAACCTATCAAAATTGCAGTTCCTTCTCTGTGAAGTTTCATAAAGTATATACTAATAAATAATATAAATAAACAAATGGTGTGACAAATATAAAACTATCTAATCGATCTAAAAAACCACCATGACCCGGAATTAAATTGCTGCTGTCTTTTACATTGAAAAAACGTTTCAATTTAGATTCTGTTAAGTCACCTAAAGGTCCTAATGCAGCAACGATTAAACCTATAATCATCCAATTACCATGTAAGTTTTCTCCAAAATATTTCTGAATAAAAAATCCAGTTAATAAAGTGAAAATAATTCCACCAAAAAAGCCTTCCCACGTTTTAGCTCCAGAAATTTTTGGTGCTAATTTGTGTTTTCCGATTAAGTTTCCTGTTAAATAAGCAAATGTATCGCTGCACCAAAGTAATAAGAAAACAAAAAATACTTCGTAGTGCATTACTTTTTCACCTAAACTATAATCAAAACTTGGTAGAGTAAGTGCAATAGCGAAAGGAGCGATGACGTAGGTTAAACCTAAAGTAGCTTTACCAAAATCATTCAATAACTCATTTGTTGATTTGAAAATAACATAAATACTAAAAATAAATAAAACAGGTATAATGAAATATAAACTTCGTAAATAAAAATAGTAGTGATTTGTAGTTTCAAAGGCTTGTAAAAACTCTTTCCCATAATATCCAAATACAACTAAAGCAGCTAAAAGTGAACCTAATTGATAAAGTTTATTGGTAAGATTGGTGATTTTAAAGAATTCGTACAAACAAAAAAGTCCAAAAACCATCATTAAAACGATTAAACCTTTTGGATGTATTGTTGTTCCGAAAAATATTACAAGTGCATAAATAAGTCCCGAAAATGCTCTAATTGCTAAATTTTTCATAGCTATTCTTCAACCAATAACAAATAAATATTCTTCGCATTCTGTATATTAGGAAATTTGTGCATGTTTTTCCCTCGAATAGAAGTTATTTTAGATGGTAGGTTGTCTTTTTTTAATGTTCGTAATTTCTGTAATGCCGCTCCCACATTTTCTACTAATTGCGATGGGCGTGCATAGATAATAAAATTTGATGGAAAATCATCTATATTTCTTCCACAAGTTTGATGTGCAGATAACATAATACTACCATCAAAGGCAATTAAGAACTCGCAACTAAGAAAACTAAGCGTGTAACGAGAATCGCAAGGATTAACTACAAACGGGATTTGATTAGTTGTTAACATCTCTTGAAGCTTTGGATCAAGACAAATTAACTCAGTTACATTTTCGTAATTGACAATCTCTTTAAGGTTTTTAGAAGCCTCCTCTATATTATCACAAAATAAAAAATGTCCACCACCTACATTAAAGTTTGTAGCAAATACTTCATCCATAGAAATCTTTTGGTCAGCATAATTCGGATGAAATAAATCAATGTGATTATCATCTGAATTCTCTGCTGATTTTTCAGTAGCTTTTTTAAGTAGGTTTTTAATTGCTTTCCACATGAAAACTCATGATTTTATATGAAATTAATCAATTACAGCCTAAAGGTAATAAATTTTAACAATATAATAAGAAGTAAAAAAAAAATCGTCCAAATAGGACGATTTTTTCTATTATTTTGAATGAATTTGATTAAATATCATTTCCAGATTCTGGTTGAACAACTTGTTCTGAACCAGCTTCTATAGCTTCCTCTTGTTTTTCTTCGATTTGATCTAATTCGTTTACAAATTTTCTTGGTCCGAAAATTTCTTCCAAATCTTCTCTAAAGATCACCTCTTTCTCAATTAATTTTTGAGCTAAAACATCTAATTGATCGCGATGTTCACGTAAAATATCTTTTGCTCTATCATATTGAGCTTCGATCATTGTTTTTACCTCTTTATCAATTACCTGAGCAGTTTGTTCTGAATAAGGCTTGCTGAAGCCATACTCATTTTGTCCAGATGAATCGTAATAAGAAACATTACCAACTTCTTTGTTCAATCCGTAAATACTAACCATTGCAGAAGCTTGTTTTGTAACTTTTTCCAAATCACTTAATGCACCTGTAGAAATATTATTGAAAACAACTTCCTCAGCAGCACGACCACCCATTGTCATACACATTTCGTCTAACAATTGTTCTGTCGTTGTAATTTGTCTTTCTTCTGGCAAATACCAAGCGGCACCTAACGAACGTCCACGAGGAACGATAGTTACTTTAACTAATGGCGCAGCGTGTTCTGTTAACCAACCAATTGTAGCGTGACCAGCTTCGTGATAAGCGATACGTTTTTTCTCAGAAGGTTTAATCACTTTACTTTTCTTCTCTAATCCACCAATAATACGGTCAACAGCATCTAAAAAGTCTTGTTTTTCTACGACTTCTTTGTTTTTACGAGCAGCAACTAAAGCGGCTTCATTACAAACATTGAAAATATCTGCACCAGAGAAACCTGGCGTTTGTTTTGCTAAAAATTCGATTTCAACATCTTCACCTAATTTTAATGGACGTAAGTGAACGGCGAAGATTTCTTTACGTTCGTTTAATTCAGGTAAATCAACATGAATAATACGGTCAAAACGACCTGGACGCATCAATGCTTTATCCAATACATCAGCACGGTTCGTTGCAGCAATCACAATTACGTTAGATTCTGTTCCGAAACCATCCATTTCTGTTAATAATTGGTTTAATGTATTTTCGCGTTCATCATTAGAACCTGTAAAGTTTGATTTTCCACGTGCGCGACCAATGGCATCAATCTCATCAATAAAGATAATTGAAGGAGATTTTTCTTTTGCATTTTTGAATAAGTCACGTACACGAGATGCACCAACCCCCACAAACATTTCTACGAAATCTGATCCTGATAATGAGAAGAAAGGAACTTTTGCTTCTCCAGCAACAGCTTTTGCTAATAAGGTTTTACCTGTACCTGGAGGTCCTACTAATAAGGCTCCTTTTGGGATACGTCCACCTAATTTTGTAAATTTTTCTGGATGTTTCAAGAATTCAACGATTTCTTCGATTTCTTCTTTTGCACCTTCTAAACCTGCAACATCTTTGAAAGTTGTTTTGATATGATCATCACCTTCAAATAATTTCGCTTTCGATTTTCCGACAGAGAAAATTCCTCCGCCACCTCCAGCAGATCCGCCTCCGCCCATTCGTCTGAATAGTAAGAAGTAGATTAATCCGAAGAAAATCAATGAAATGAAAAGATTCATAAACAAACTTCCAAAACCATTTGAAATTTGTGTGTTAAGAACAGCCGTTTTATTTGGACTCTTTTCTACGTTAGCATAAAAATCTTTTTCAAAATTTCCAGCATCAGCAACATTGAAAATAAAGTTTGGAGCACCTGTAGCAAAAGGATTTAAAGTCTCGTTTGATTTTTTAAACTTTTTAAATTCTTCAGTATTGAGAGCTGCGTCCGTTAAATATACACTTACACGTCCTGATTCTTTTTCTAGATTGGCTTCTTTTACGTAACCTTTTTCTACATAAGAAAGGAAAGTCGTACGGTCTATATTTTTAGTAGTTCCGCCGGCACCTCCAATGTTATCAGAAAATAATAGAAAGGCAATCAGCAATAATCCAATAATGGCATATATCCATGTAGGATTAAACCCCGAAGGTTTAAAATTATTTTTTTTCAATTTTTTTTTGGTTTCAGTTATGATTAATATTCCATTTCGATACGCGTCTCTACGGCATCACCCCAAAGACTTTCGATATCGTAATATTCTCTGTATTCTTTTTGGAAAATATGGACAATAACATTAGTGTAGTCCAACAAAACCCATTGATTATTTTGCGTTCCTTCTACATGAAAAGGTCTTTCTGACATTTCTGTTTTTACAGTTCTTTCAATCGAACCTGCTAAAGCACTAACTTGTGTATTCGAGTTTCCGGTACAAATAACGAAGTATTGACAAAATGCATTTTCAATTTCGCGTAAATCTAGAATTGTAATTTCTTCTCCTTTAACATTTGTAATTCCGTCAACAATGCTATCTAGCAAGTCTTTTGTATATTGAGTATCTATCATCTTTTATTTTGTAATTCGCAAATTTAGTGAATCCTTATTAAAGTTTAAACTTTTTAAAATAACTTTAACCACTCTATAAAAATAGTAAAAAAAATGTATTTAATTAGTTTTGATTCTTTGCCTAATACGAATGAGTTCTTGGTGGATTTGTCCAAAAAAGATGCCAATAGTTGGACTGTCATACATGCTAAAAATCAAACAAAAGGAAAAGGTTACGCAGGAAATGAGTGGAAAGTTGTCGCTGGAGAAAATTTAACCTTTAGTTTTTTGCTGAAAACGGATTATAGTTTTCAAGAATTAATTTATTTTAATGAATGGATTTCGAATGTTATTTGTCTATTTTTAAAACAATTTCATCCAAAATCTAACGTAAAATGGCCAAATGATATCATTTTAAATGATAAAAAGGTTTGTGGAATTTTAATCGAAAATCATCGTTCCAATGGAATAATGAATTCTGTAATTGGAATAGGAATTAATGTCAATCAAGCTGATTTTAATCACTTACCAAAAGCAACATCTATTTATAAAGTAACTGACAAAGAATATGACATCGAGGAAATTTTGGCAGATTTAATGCATTATTTCGAAAATGAATATCCAATTTTAGAACAGAAAAATTTCGAACAAATTCATCAAACTTATTTAGATAATCTTTTTAGAAAAGATGAAATCTCACAATTTAAATTAGATGGAGTAGAAGTGGACGGAATTATTAGAGATGTAAATGAAGCGGGAAATTTACTGATCGAAATCAATCAAGCATTGCGAGAATTTAAGCACAAAGAAATCGAACTTCTTTTTTAATCCTACATAAATGGTTATTTTTGTTTTATGGAAGAATTTGTAGTTTTAGTTGATCAGGACGATCAAAAATTAGGATTGATGGAGAAGCAGCAGGCTCATGTAGCTGGTTTGTTGCATCGTGCATTTTCTGTTTTTGTATTCAATTCCAAAGGAGAATTGATGATTCAGCAACGAGCTGCGAGCAAATACCATTCGCCAACGTTGTGGACGAATACATGTTGTAGTCATCCGCGCGATAACGAAACATACGAGCAAGCGGCGCACAGACGTTTGGAAGAGGAAATGGGATTTGATTGTGAATTAGAATATAAATTTAATTTCATCTACAAAGCACATTTAGAAAATGATTTGATTGAGCATGAATTAGACCATGTTTTTATCGGAACATTTGATGACGAACCAAAGCTAAATCCTGATGAAGTGATGGCTTATCGTTGGGTAGAATTGGATGATTTGAAAAAAGATATGGAAAAAAATCCTCAGAATTATACAGCTTGGTTCAAAATAATTTTTGAACATTACGTTTCGTATATCGAAGAATAAAAATTTATACAGATGAAAGTTACTGTCAACAGAAAAGCACATTTTAATGCTGCGCACCGATTGTTTAACAAGAATTGGAGCGACGAACAAAATTTTGAAGTTTTCGGAAAATGTTCTTATCCAAACTATCACGGGCATAATTACGAAATTATTGTGGCGGTGAAAGGCGAAGTTGATCCAGAAACTGGTTTTGTGATGAATTTGGACGAATTACGAAAAATTATTGCGATTGAAGTTGAAGATTATTTGGATCATAAAAATCTGAATGTTGATATTGAAGAATTTAAAACTATCAATCCAACTGCCGAAAATATTGTGATTTTGATTTGGAATAAAATTAGAGCAAAATTAGCGACCGATTTAGAATTGAAAGTAACCTTATACGAAACTCCACGTAATTTTGTAGAATACGCAGGCGAATGAAATTAGGCGATCACATTCCAACCTTTTCGTTGGAGGATAACAAAGGAAATTGGTTTAATTCGGACGAATTTTTATTCAAAAAATATTTTGTTTTATTCTTTTATCCGATGGATTTTACGCCAATGTGTACAAAAGAAGTATGTCAATTTCGTGATGTAAATGCAGATTTCAATGCTTTAGACGCTGTGATTGTCGGAATAAATGGACAATCAACTTCTTCTCACGAGAAGTTTTATACAAAACATCAATTAAACTTTCCGTTGCTTTCTGATAAAGGAGCAAAGTTGTCGAAGTTGTTGGGAATCAAAAAGAAATTTGGCTTAATCACACCGCGAGAAACTTTTGTATTCAATAAACAAGGAAAATTAATTAAACACATTGTTTCAAATGTAGCCGAAACGCACATTGAAGAAGCAATGCAAGCAATAAAAAAAGACCAAGGAAATTAGTTTTCTTGGTCTTTTTGTTTGTATAATAATTTTCTTATGACAACTCGATAAATAAAAAAGATAACCGTTCCAATTGCCGAATAAACCAACATTGTTTGCACATCGCTTTTATCGAACAAATATTTTAGTCCAAATAACACGAAAAAGAAAATGATACTATAAATGATATTTTGTTTCATGTGGTAAAAGTAGGAATTAATTTATTTGTTATAAAGATTCTATGAATCATTCTGAATTTGTTTCAGAGTTTCATTTTAAAACTTCACCTCACCAACCTTAATTAATTTCTTAGAAGTTGCCAATTGATTTGGATTTGTTCCTGGTTCGTCTTGCGGAACTTCTTTTCCTTTTTTACGATAGAAATCTATCCAAAAATCATCAATAATTCCAGTTTCTTTGTTTTTGAAATTCATCGGAATCAGCTCAAAAACTTTATCATTACGAAAAGCTCTTTCCACAAAATCTGAACAATATAATTCGTCATCATTCAAAATGTATAACCAATTATAAGGTTTTCCGAGCATTGTTTTAGCTTTTTCAATTGCATGAGGAATTGTATATTGATATTCATTTTTGAGACGATAAATGACAATTTTATTATTCTTTTCGGTTTGAGAAATGTAAAAATGATGAATTTCCTCTCGTTGCGATCCGCCCATTGGAGCAGCATGTAGAACAAAAATAGAATCATCAGTTTTTTCGATTAAACCAACATGATCAAAATTGGTTTCGTCATTTATTTTTGTCACTCTATTTATCGCGCCCGAAAGTTCTTCTGTTTGCGCACCAACAAAAATCAAATCTCCATTTTGGATATTTTGTAATGAAATTGAATGTTTTTCTTTTAATATTTTTGCTTTTGTACAACTATTCATTGTCAATGTAAATAGAAGTAAAAAGATAGGAAATAAAACGAATATTTTTTTCATTCGGAATGAATTATTACTTTTAATCTACGAATTAACCAAAAAGATGGATTTTAAAAAAATTTTGACCATATCAATTGTCGTTTTATTGATTTTAGTTGGTGCTGCAATTATTATTGGAAGCAACAAAGATCGACGCGTTTTCTTTATTGAGAGCTTTAATAAACCAATTGAAAATGTTATTAATTCTCGTTTGGATACAGATTATTCGTACGAAATTGTAAAAGTAAAAGGTAAAACAAACGATACCATTTTGATTATTCCTTGCGAAGGTTGTCAACCATTGAAATTATCAGGAAAAATAAACGAAAAGTTTATGAACAAATTTGGTAAAGGAAAATCGGTTATGCGTTTCGAGCCGTATAAAGCGACGGAAGGGAATTTAAAAATTATTCATAAAATTAGATAATCTTCTATTAAAGAAATTTTCCTAACAATTAATTCCTTATTTTTGGGAGAATTATAAACTTATCAAAGCAAACAAACAATGAAAGTAACTGCATTAAACCAAAAGCACAAAGATTTAGGTGCGAAAATGGTTCCTTTTGCTGGATATGAAATGCCAGTGCAATACGCAGGTGTTAACCAAGAACACTTTGCTGTTCGAGAAAAAGTTGGTGTTTTTGACGTTTCTCACATGGGACAATTTTTTGTAAAAGGAGAAAAAGCAACAGACTTATTACAACACTTATTGACGAATGATGTAACGAAAGTTGCCATTGGTCAAGCTCAATATAATGCAATGCCAAACGAAAAAGGAGGAATTGTAGATGATTTAATCATTTATAAAATTTCTGATGATGAATGGATGGCAGTTGTAAATGCATCTAATATCGATAAAGATTGGGAATGGATGAACAAACACAATACGTTTGGTGCAGAGTTAACAAATAAATCTGATGAGATGTCTTTGTTAGCAATTCAAGGTCCAAAAGCAATTGAAGCAATGCAGTCGTTGACAGATGTTAATTTAGCTGAAATTCCGTTTTATCATTTCGCAATTGGTACGTTTGCAGGTATGGAAAATGTGATTATTTCTGCAACTGGTTACACTGGTTCAGGAGGTTTCGAGATTTATTTCGCGAATGAGCAAGCAAACGAAATGTGGGACAAAGTAATGGAAGCTGGAAAATCTTTCGATATTGAGCCTTGCGGTTTAGCTTCTCGTGACACATTGCGTTTAGAGAAAGGATACTGCTTATACGGAAATGATATCAATGATGATACAACTCCATTAGAAGCTGGTCTTGGTTGGGTAACGAAATTGGACACAAATTTTATTTCATCTGATATTTTAAAAGCTCAAAAAGAAGCTGGAGTTGAGAAGAAATTAGTTGGTTTCAAAATGATCGAAAGAGGAATTCCTCGCCACGATTATAAAGTTGTAGATGACAACGAGAATACAATCGGTATTGTAACTTCAGGAACGCAATCTCCAATGTTGAAACAAGGAATTGGTTTAGCATATGTTCATACAGATTTTGCTAAAGTTGGAACAACAATCAGAATTCAGATTCGTGATAAAAATGTATTAGCAGAAGTTGTAAAAACTCCTTTTGTTTAAAACAATATAAAGTCAATATACAAAAAAGCTTTCGAGAATTTCGAAAGCTTTTTTTATGAATTCATATTAATTGATACTTTTATAGATGTCTTTTTTAGATAAAATTAATAAAATAGATTATTAACTACGAATATTATAAAATTGTTAATATTTCTTAAAAAAAACATAACTTAGATTTGCTTAAATATGATATATGTTATATTTTTGAGATAACAATATTACTGATCAGTAATACAATTAACACTAATTATGATTTTAAGACCTCTTATTTAAGAGGTCTTTTTTTTATTGAAACTTTTGAGAATCAGCACTTGGTCCATAACTCGAAGGTAAATCTATTCCCAATAAACGATAAAATACCCCTAATTGAGCACGATGATGCGTGATTTGATTTAATGCATGACGAATTGCTTCATATTTTGTAAAATCTGCGAAGACTGTATCACCAGCAACAATTTTCCAATTATTATTCAATTCTTCATCCGTTGCGTTTTTCAAGGCATTCTCACCCGCTTCATAATCTTCGTCTAATTTCTTTTGTAAATCTTGCACAGAAGTAAAACTTGTCGGTTTATAATCTCCTGTAGCAAAATCTAATTTATCTGTAGTTAATATTAATGCTGGCCACGCAAATATTTCGACGATATGATTCGTCAACATTGTAATGTCCATACTTTTTTCGTGAGGTTTGTATGTCGTTTTATCCTCAGGAAATCTTGCAATAAATTCTTTGGTAATTTTATACTCGTTTTGCAATTCTTTTGCTAATAATTCTACTATTTTCATGTTGTTTTGATTTGTAGTTAAAAGGTACAAATTTTTGAAATAATTCATAAAAAAAACTGCTTTACTAAATTGTAAAGCAGTTTATATTTTTAAATATCGTCTGTGTATAAATCAATAATTGGACGAGGTTTTTTTCGCTTGATTTGAGTCAGCCAATAGACAAAAATTCCTATTCCATTTCCAAAAATAATAATCGTAATCCAGACCAAGCGATCATCACTTTTTATCAAATTTGGATTCTTTAAAGCGTGTACAATAAAGTATACAAAAGAAATCACGCCAGTGAAAAAACTCATCAATACCAAGAAGATAAAAATGATAAGATTTCCTAATAACGCACTCAATAACGATTTAGAACTTCCTAAATGTCCTAGCTGCGCATCGAGCGTGCTAAACATCGAATAAAAAATTCCAAAATAACTTAACAAGCCAAGTATAAATAAAGTGATAGGAACAATTGCCAAAGTAGCTTGTAACTTTGGATTGTTCAAAAGAGACGTTAAATCTCTGTCAATTAGTAGATTTTTCATCATTCGAAAAATAATCTTTTATTTTTTTTGCTTTAGATTTTCCTATACAATCGGTTAATTCTAACAAAGATGCATTTTTTATTCGTTCGACCGATTTAAATTTTGTTAATAATTCTTTAATTGTTTGCGGACCGACACCTTCTATTTCTTCTAAAACCGAATTATAAGCGTTTTTACTTCGTCGATTTCGGTGACGCGTAATTCCAAATCGATGCGATTCATCTCGCACATGTTGAAGCACTTTCAAGGTTTCAGAATTTTTGTCCAAATATAACGGATAAGGATCATCTGGATAATAAATTTCTTCCAAACGCTTTGCAATTCCAATCACGGAAACTTTTCCGCGTAACCCTAAACGATCAATCGATTTTAGAGCAGAACTTAATTGCCCTTTTCCACCATCAATCAAAATTAATTGAGGCAAAGATTCTCCTTCAGCCAAAACTCTTGAATATCGTCTTTCAATCACTTCTTCCATTGTTGCAAAATCATTAGGTCCTTCAACCGTTTTGACATTGAAAATGCGATAATCTTTCTTACTTGGTTTTCCATTTTTGAACACTACACAAGCCGAAACTGGATTCGTTCCTTGAATGTTAGAGTTATCAAAACCTTCGATATGTCGAGGTTCTACAGGCAAACGCAAATCAACTTTCATCTGATTCATGATACGATTTGTATGACGATCAGGATCGACGATTTTAGTTTGTTTGAGCTGTTCTAAACGATAAATCCGTGTGTTTTTTAACGATAAATCGACAATATGTTTTTTATCGCCAATTTTTGGAACTGTAATTTTTCTGAACGGAATTTCTAAACTCAATTCGAACGGGACATAAATTTCTTTCGAAGTTAAATTAAATCGATCTGAAAAATCAATAATTGCACGTTCCAATAAATCTTCGTCTGTTTCATCCAATTTCTTTTTCCATTCTTCTGTATGCGACTGTATAATTGCACCGTGATAAATTTTCATGAAATTGACATAGGCATATTCTTCGTCCGACGTAATCGAAAAAACATCAACATTGGTAATCGTAGGCGAAACAATTGTAGAACGAGATTGATAATTCTGCAACGCTTCAATTTTTTCTTTAATCATTTGCGCTTTTTCAAACTTCAAATCCGATGCATATTTTGTCATTTGATTGACCAAATATTGTTTTGCTTCATTAAATTCTCCTTTGATAATATTACGAATTGCCGAAATTTGCTCGTTGTATTCTTCTTCGGTTTGATAAGCTTCACAAGGTCCAAGACAATTACCAATATGATATTCCAAACAAACTTTAAATTTGTGATTTTCAATATTTTTCTCGCTCAAATCATACGAACATGTTCTTAGTTGATACAATTCTTTGATCAAACCTAACAAAACTTTCATCGCTTTTCCGTTAGAATATGGTCCAAAATATTCCGAACCATCTTTGATTACATTGCGAGTCGAAAAAATTCGTGGAAATCGTTCATTTTTGATGCAAATCCAAGGATAGGTTTTGTCATCTCTTAACAGGATATTATATCGTGGTTGATGCTCTTTAATCAAATTATTTTCCAACAACAACGCGTCATATTCAGAATTTACGTTGATTGTTTCGATGTTATCAATATTACTCACCAAAACACGCAAACGTTTCGAATCGTGTTGTTTATTGAAATACGAATTCACGCGACGTTTCAAGTTTTTCGCTTTACCAATGTATAACAAATCTCCTCTTTTGTTATAATACTGATAAACACCAGGCGTTTCGGGTAAACTCGCTAATTTTAACTTTACATTTTCATTCATCAAAATACCTCTACAACATTTATTTTTTGCTGCTCATCATCAATATAAATCAAGATTTTAGTCTGAATATTATAACCTAAATTTCTAAAAAAATCGGCATATCTATTCACTTGAAAATGATGATCTAAATCGGGTTGACCAGTTTTATAATCGATAATCGAACAATTATTTTCTGCATCAATTACCACACGATCAGCTCTGAAAATTTGTCCATTTTCATCAATAAAATCGCGTTCATTCAAAACCGTTAAACCTTCAGCAAAATATGGAACTAATTTAGCATCTTGTAATAAATTTTGCAAGGTTTTTTGCAGATGTTCTACATTTTCGACTGAAATTGTACCACGTTGTTTTTCACTTTCAATGATTTTTGGCAAATCATTTTGTGTGACAATTTGTGATAAAATGTTATGAACTGTATTTCCAAATTCGGTGAATTTCAACTTTTCTTGTGCTTTTTCCGAATTCGTATTAATCACTAAACGCGTATTCCAATCCGAAGAATAAATTTTTAACTCAGCTGAAGAATTTTCTATGATTTTTGGAGTTGAAATTCGTTCAGGAGAACCTTTTAAAATAACTTCATCCTCTGAAAAACCTTTACTGAAAACAAATTCGTGTAAATAATTTGCAATATTTTTAGATTTCGAAGACTCTTTTGGTTTTAGTGCAATCATATACAATTGCTCTTTTGCGCGCGTTGTTGCAACATAAAGCGTATTAATTTCATCCAATTGAACCAAATTTTCTTCTTCATCAATCTTCGATTTTATCACTTCATTTTTGATTGATTTCAATTCATTATTAATTCCAACATAAAATGTTTCAAACGGATTTTCCTCATCTTTTTGTAATGGAATCCAAATTTTAGAATTCTTACTTTGCCAATCTAAAAACGGCAAAATCACAACTGGAAATTCCAATCCTTTTGATTTGTGAATCGTCATAATCTGAATCGCATCGACACCTTTTGGCGTTTTGATACTCGCTTTATCTTTGATTGTCGACCAAAACTCAAGAAATGAATTCAGATCAGATTCATTTTTTGATGAATATTCTAAAATAACATCCAAAAAACTTAAAATATAAGCGGGCGAACGTTCTTGTAAATGTAAAGTTCGAATCGCTTTTTCTGTAAAATCATACAACGAAAGGTTTTGATCTTGAATAAAATCTAAATCAATTCCAAGTGATTTGGTTAATTTTAAAAACTTTGGCAAATCACCTTTTAATGCTTTTTCGACAGTAATTGTTAAATCATTCGTTTTGAATAATTCTAATTCATAAGCCACCATCAAAAAACGAATTTTCGATTGTTCATCTTGTGGATTTGAGGTGATTTTGAATAAATATTCAATCAATTGAATTTCGAAAGAATTCTTTAACAACAAAGCTTCATTAGAAATCACAATCAAATTATTTTCGGTCAAATATTTCGCTAACAAAATCCCTTGCGCATTACTACGAACCAAAATCGCAATATCATTTAATGAGAAACCATTTGCTCGACAATCTTCAATTGTTTTTAAAACTAATTCTAAATTTTGTTCTTTAAATAAATCTTTCGAACGACCTTCTTGTTCAATGAAATTTATTTTGACAAAACCATCTTTTTGATGATTAGTCAATTGTTTATTTCCGATTTCGTACAAATATTGAAAACTCGGCAAATTGAGTTGTGGCACGATAAACGAATACAATTCATTGTTAAATTGAATAATATTTTCGTGGCTACGCCAGTTTTTTTCTAACTCTTCAACTTTAATATTTTCTTCCTCTTTTCGATCAATTAAATCAATCATTTGCGCAGGATTTCCACCTCGCCAACGATAAATAGACTGTTTTGCATCACCAACCAACATAATTGTGTCAGATTGCGCGCGTGCATTTTCGACCAACGGATTCAGATTATTCCATTGTAAGGTCGATGTATCCTGAAATTCATCAATAAAATAATGATTGTAGCGCGAACCAATTCGTTCGTAAATAAAATTGGCAGGTTGTTGTTGCAGATTTTTACTGATAATGGTGTTGAATTCATTAATCAACAAAACATTCGAATCTTTTTTGATCGAATCCAATGATTTTTCAACCTCATTAATCAACGAAATCGAGGATATATTTTTTTGAATTGAGGTTAATAAAAGTAAGTGATCGTTAATGTTCGCAGCTTTTTCGAACAAATCTTTCACTTGAGGAAAAATAGATTCAGCAATTGCATCTTTCACTTTCGAAAGATAACCTTCTTCCAAAATATCTTTTGTATTCGCATCGGTTGGTAAAATCAAACCAAAACCATCAAAGTTTTTTAATTTCTGGAAAAAAGCAGCAATTCCACGACTTTTTCCTGGTAATTCATTAACCGAAATTCCGTTATTTGCAAGTAATTCGAAAAACTCATTTCCAATTGTAATCAAGCCATCTTTCAAAGTTTTTATATCATCAAAAATAACTTTTCGATAACGAATAAATTCGTCTAACGAAATGTTTTTTAATTTTTCTAAATCTTGTAAATGGCGATCATTAGAAATGTCCGAAGTGTCTGAAGAAAGCGTTTTTCGAATATCCCACGATTTATTTTCGTCCATATTATCCAACGCAATTTTGATCATTGTTTGCGTTAGTTTTTCGTCTTCCCCAATTTTTGAATACAACAAATCAACGGATTCATTAATGATTTCATTTGTATTCATTTCGACATCAAAATTCATTGATAAACCCAAATCTTGCGTAAAAGATTTCATCAATCGAAGATTAAATTTATCAATCGTAGAAATCGAAAATTTAGAATAATTATGAAGAATTGCAATCAGAATATTGTATGCTTTTGTCTTAATGATTTCAGGCTTCAAATTCAGTTCCGAAGCTAATTCGAGAATATAATGATCTTCTTTTGGATTAGGATTTTTGGCAATTTCTTCTAAATTTTCGATGATACGTTCCTTCATTTCACCCGCCGCTTTATTCGTAAACGTAATAGCTAAAATGTGTTCGAAATGATAATCGCTTTCATTCGTCAATAACAACGAAAGAAATTCCTTTACCAAAGTGTAAGTTTTACCTGCTCCAGCGGAAGCATTGTAAATTTTGAAATCGCCTGCTTGTAACAAATTCTGAATTTTTAGGAAAGTTAAACAATCTTCTCAAAAATAGAAAATCAGAATGCCAAAACATGACGTACTAAAAAAGGAAACCCAAACGAGTTTCCTTTTTTTGAATATGTTATATATACTATGAAATTTTGATTATTTCTTAATTTCTTTTTTTAGCTGTTTTTGCCTTTTCTCAATCTATTTTAGCATTTTCTTAGTGTTTTTTTCTTGTAATTCAAGTTCTTTCTTTTTTTCTTCAAGATGTTTACTCATTTCTTTAGGATCTTCAGAATAGAATGTTTTTACAGTAAATGAACCTAATTTTTGTATTTCGGGATTTTTAGTATCAGTTTTTATAGCTGTAATATCATAACCTCTTGCTTGTGCTTCTTTTAATTGTTTTTCTATTTCCGCTTTATCAACTCCTTTATTTTTTGAAAAACTTAGACTATAACCATTATCAATTTCTTTTGATTTTAATTGATTTTCTAAATAAACCTTATCAATTTCAGAACTAATAATTTTATGCTCAACACCATTTTTATCTGTATAAATAGAATAACCATTTTTCAACGTAATATTATTTTTTAATGTTGGCATTTTAGCTGTTTTTACTTTTTTATCAATATTCGGAATGTCTTTTTCTGAATTAAAAATTTTGATGATACTTGAATCTTTTTTGATAATTTCTATCAAACCTTCATTACTTTTTACAAAAACTTTTTCTATTTCTTTGGGATCAATTTTTTGCAAAACTTTTCCATCCGTTCCGTATAAAATCGTCGGAACCAACTCTTTTTTCAAGACAATATCTTTTATTTTGATAGAATCATTCAGAATGATATCTCCTGCGTCATTCAAGATAATTTTGTTTTGCGGATTACTTTTCAGAATCGTTTTTAGCTCATCTTTGGTAATCACTTTTTCTATTGGTGTAGCCGTTTTGACTTGATCTGTTTTGAGAAGCGAATCTCTTAAAGTAGTTGCTTGTCCAAGAAGAATTTCGGCCTGCGATTGAACAGGTTTTTCCAAAACTTGTTCTACTTTTTGAGCTTTTTTCTCAACTTCTTGTGCGAAAGATTTTTGAGAAAATAATACAAATGCACTCAATATAAAAGGTAATGATGCAAACGAAAGAATCTTTACTTTTCGTTTCGATGTATTTTTTGTCATCATAAGTAGGCGTTTTTTAGTTAGAATAAAATTGAAATTACTCGCCATCATAGATGGATTTTGCGTTGCAATACAATCTAAAATTTGATGTTGATAAGTTTTTAAATCTGAGTTTCTTTTCAAAACATATTCATCTGCCAAAAACTCGTGATTTAGTTTGATTGATTTTTTATAGAAATAAATAAACGGATTGAACCAAAAAAGAATTTGAAAAATCTCTATCAACAAAATGTCCAAACTATGTTTCTGAATACAATGCGCTTTTTCGTGATCAATTAAGTTTTGATGCAAACTTTTCAGTTGCTTTTTCGGAATAAAAATATATTTCCAAAAACTATACGGCTGATTCGAATCTAAATCAAGAATATACGTAATTTCTTGATCTTTGATTTTTTCTTCCGTCTTAATTTTGAACATTAATTCGTACAAATTGTAGATAAATCTTACAAGAAAAATTACACCAACCAAAATGTAAATAACATTCAAAATATCACCAAAATTGATTCCTCTTTCTTGTTGCAACAATTCAGGATTTTGCATCAGAAAAGCCAATAATTCGGGCGAAATATTTGTTTCTGTCGCTGTGATAGGCAAATCAATTTTGTACAAAGGCGCGATTAACGAAAATATCAACGAAAACAACAGATAAAATCGATTGATTTTATACATGCTTTCACGTTCCAAAAAAAGTTTATAAAAGGAATATAAAAATCCGGAACAAAGAATAAATTTTATAAAAAACGCAACCATAGATTATTTCTTTTTACGGTCTATTTCATTATCGATAATGTCACGTAATTTTTCTAATTCTTCGACCGACATATTGTTCGATTTTGCAAAAAATGAAGCAAATTGTGTTGCCGAATTATTAAAGAAGTTGGAAATCATTCCTTTTACTTCTTTCGAAAAATAATCATCTTTTTTCACCAAAGCATAGTATCGACGCGAGTTTCCCATTTGTTCGTAATCGATATAACCTTTGTCGTGCATCCTTTTTAATAAGGTAGAAATTGTAGTATTCGCAGGTTTTGGATCGTCATAAGAATCGATAATATCTTTCGCAAAAACTTGTTTTCCACTCCAAATAACTTCCATCACTTCCTCTTCTCTTCTTGATAATTTAACTTTCATATCTACAACTGTATTTTGATTACTACAAATATAGAATTTAATTTGACATAGCAAATTTATTTTGCAATTATTTAACGATAAAGCACAAAAAAAAGGAGCAAAAGCTCCTTTCAATATTTTTGATTTGAAATGAATTACATTTCAGCTAATTTATACGCTACACCAACGCTAAAGTAAGTATTTGTCAATTTAAAGTTATTATCAATTCCTGTTGGATAATAATCATTAATGTTTGATAATCCTTTTGTAAAACGAGCATTAATTTCTAATTCATCAGTAATTTTGTATGCAGCTCCGAAGTTTAAACCAAAATCAAATGTTTTGAAATTGTCTGTAGCTTTTATTTTAGTATCTGTTTTTCCTTCTTCAGTTTTCATTTTAGCAGAAACTAAAAATCCTAATTGTGGACCAAATTCAACATTTAATCCATCCATAATTTCATAACGTCCCATTAAAGGAATATTAATATTATGCGTAATTAATTTAGCTTTTGAGTTATCATTTGTTTTCAATCCAGCTCCTTGCTTAGAATACAATAACTCTGGTTGAAAACTAATTTGATCCGTTATTTTATAGTTTGCATAACCTCCCACATAAAAATCAGTTCTGAATTTAGTTTGATTTTCATATAATTGTCTTGAATCACCAGATAAAGTCGGGAAGTTAAGACCACCTTTTACTCCTAAATCAATTTGCGCGTTTGCTGCACTTAATCCACCGAAAAGTGCTATTCCTAAAATAAGTTTCTTCATTTTTTTATTACTTAAGTCTGAGTTATATATTTAATTCAAAAGTAAAGTTTTATTCATACAAAAGATTGATTTACATCTTTAAAAATCAATAATGCTTTTTTGACTCACAATTTCTATGCCTTTTTTGTTAAAAATTGATAAAATTTTAAGATTTACAAAATATCATCTAAATATTCTAAAATAATTTTAGTTGCATTTGGCGAATTCTGAACAAAATCTCCAGCTTTTTTTCCACTTTCTTTTCGGAAATTTTCATCGTTCATCAAACAATTCATAATTGTATCAAATTCATTTTGATTAGCAATAGAAAATCCTCCTCCAATTTCTATTAAATCCACAGCTTCCTGAAATTTCTTGTACTTTGGACCAAAAACTACAGGATTTCCAAATGTCACGGCTTCCAAAGTATTATGAATTCCAGCGCCAAAGCCTCCACCAATATAGGTAATATCTGCATAAGAATAAACTTTTGATAAAATACCAATTGTATTGAGAATAAATATTTTCGAATCGATTAACTCTTGCTTGGATGTTTTTTCTAAATCAGAAAATTTAACAGCTTTTTGGTTGATTTTATTCAGAAAAGAATTGATTTCAGCATCATTCAAATTATGTGGTGCAAAAACAATTTTCCAATCATTATTTAATTTTTGATTGATTAAATTCACAAATAATTCTTCATCTTTTGGCCAAGAACTTCCAACCACAATTAATTTCGAATTTTGTTTAAAATCATTCATAAAATCCAATTGATTATCTTGATGAATGATCTGTTTGACACGATCAGATCGGGTATCGCCCGCAATTGTATTTTGAGTGATTTGAATAGAATCTAATAAATCTTTTGACTTTTGATTTTGAACAAAGAAATGATTGATTAAACTTAATTTTTTCGCAAACCAATTTTTTCCATTTTTCTTGAAAAAGTTTTGACTTTCTCTAAAAATAGACGAAACTACAATTGTCGGAATGTTTTGCTGATGTAATTCGGTAATCAAATTGAACCAATATTCGTATTTCACCAAAATCAAAATTTCTGGATGAAGTACTTTTATCAACTTTTCTGCATTCGATTTTGTATCCAAAGGCAAATAAAAAATAACATCTGCACCTTGATAATTCTTTCTAATTTCATAACCAGAAGGCGAGAAAAATGAAACAGCAATTTTATGTGTTGGATAGTTTTCTTTCAATGCTTCGATAACAGGTCGACCTTGCTCAAACTCGCCTAAAGATGAACAATGTACCCACAAAACTTTATCGGTTTCTGAAATTTTAGAAGCTATTTTTTCTTCCCAATTTTTTCTTCCATCTACCCAAAGTTTTGCTTTTTCGTTAAAATTCGAAGCCAATTTTAGCGCCATTCCGTACGCCTTAATTGATGTGTTATAAAATCCTTGCACAATGTTGCAAAGTTAAAAATTTAGAATGAGCTTTTTTTGTACATTTGTTGTAATAATAACGACTTTTTAAAGTTGTAGATTTTGAAAGATTCATTAAGTTATGAAAAAAATACAAATGGTTGACTTACAAAGTCAATATCAAAAAATAAAAGGAGACGTTGATGCAGCAATTTTGAATGTTTTGGATTCGGCTGCTTTTATTAATGGACCAGAAGTAAAACAATTCGAAACTGAATTGCAAGATTACTTAAATGTAAAACACGTAATTCCTTGTGGAAACGGAACTGATGCGTTGCAAATTGCTTTGATGGCGCTAGGTTTAGAGCCAGGTGACGAGGTGATTACGGCAGATTTTACATTTGCTGCAACAGTAGAAGTTGTTGATTTATTGAAATTAAATTCAATTTTAGTTGACGTTGATTATGATACTTTTACAATTGATACAGAAAAATTGAAAGCGGCAATTACGCCAAAAACTAAAGCAATTATTCCAGTTCATTTATTTGGTCAATGTGCGAATATGGACGAGATTATGGCAATTGCAAAAGAACATAATTTATATGTTGTAGAAGATACTGCGCAAGCTATTGGAGCGGATTACAAAGGTCGAAAAGCTGGAACAATTGGTCATATTGGTTGTACATCTTTCTTCCCTTCAAAAAACTTAGGTTGTTATGGTGATGGTGGAGCAATTTTTACAAATGATGATGATATTGCGCATCGTTTACGTGGAATTGTAAATCACGGAATGTACAAACGTTACTACCACGATGAAGTTGGTGTTAACTCTCGTTTAGATTCTGTTCAAGCAGCAGTTTTACGTCGTAAATTACCTTTCTTAAATGATTATAACGCTGCTCGTAACAAAGCTGCGGCTTATTATACAGAAGCTTTTAAAGATATTGATGCATTATTAACGCCAGTAAAAGGAGCAGATACAACTCACGTATTCCATCAATATACGTTACGTGTAACAAATGGTAAACGTAATGAATTACAAGCTTTCTTGACTGAAAAAGAAATTCCTGCGATGATTTATTATCCTGTTCCATTACGCAAACAAAAAGCGTATGATAACGGACATTATAATGATGCAGATTTCCCAAATACAAACAAATTGGTAGAAGAAGTAATGTCTTTACCAATGCACACAGAGTTAGATGAGGAGCAATTGGCTTACATAACTTCTGCTGTTCGCGAATTTTTTGGAAAATAATTTATCCTAAAAATAATACGAAAAAGCTTCTGATTAGTTTCAGAAGCTTTTTTATTTTCCTAAATTTGATTTCACTATAAAAACTAAATATTAAAAATGAGTAAAATATTAGTAACTGGAGGTTTGGGTTACATTGGTTCGCACACAGTTGTAGCTTTACAAAATGCAGGTTATGAAGTTGTGATTATAGACGACTTATCGAACACAGAAATTAGCGTGTTGGATAAAATTACTTCTATTACTAGAACAAAACCAACTTATTTCGAGATTGATTTAAAAGATCAAGAAAAAGTAAACGAATTTTTCAAAACAAATAAAATAGATGGAATTATCAACTTCGCAGCGCATAAAGCAGTTGGAGAATCTGTTGAAAAACCGTTGATGTATTATCGAAATAATCTTTTAGGTTTAATTAATCTTTTGGATGCAATGAAAGATTTTGATGCTAATAATATTATTTTCAGTTCGTCTTGTACAGTTTACGGACAAGCGGATAAAATGCCTATTGATGAGCAAACTCCACTGAAAAAACCTGAATCTCCTTATGGAAAAACGAAACAAATGGGAGAGGAAATTTTAGAAGATTTCTCAGCAGCCTTTGATAAAAATGTGATTTGTTTACGTTATTTCAATCCAGTAGGTGCGCATCCAACTGCTAAAATTGGAGAATTACCAAAAGGAATTCCAAATAATCTAATTCCTTATGTTACACAAACTGCAGCTGGAATCAGAGAAGCGTTATCGGTTTGGGGAGATGATTATCCAACGCGTGACGGAACGGCAATTCGTGATTATATTGATGTAAATGATTTGGCTGATGCACACGTAAAAGCAGTAACTCGTTTAATCGAAAATAAAAATAAAGCAAAGCTAGAATTCTTTAATCTTGGAACGGGAACAGGATCTACGGTTTTAGAAGTTGTTCACGCATTTGAAGATGCCAATGATTTGAAATTGAAATACGAAATCAAAGAGCGTCGCGCAGGAGATATTATCGAAGCTTATGCAAATAACTCTTTAGCAGAAAAAGAATTAGGGTGGAAACCTGAAACAAAATTATCAGAAAGTATGCGTACTGCCTGGGAATGGCAAAAAAGTTTAGAAAAATAAAAGATGATTCAATTACCAACAGCGGGTTTATTAGTTATTAAAAATAATAAACTGCTTTTGACATTTAGCAAAAATAAAAAAGCGTGGTATTTACCAGGTGGAAAAATTGATAAAGGTGAAAATTCTGAAACAGCTTTGGTAAGAGAAATAAAAGAAGAATTGAGTTTGGATTTGGTAAGAGAAGAGCTCAATTTTTATTGTCATATTACAGCTGAAGCATATGGAGAACAGGATCTTTTGATGGAACAAGATTGTTTTTTGTACGATTTGAACGAAGAAATAAAACCAACAAATGAAATTGAAGCTTACAACTATTTTACTTTTGAAGAATATTTACAAGAAGAAATTCAAGTAATTGGTGTAATTAAAGTTTTTGAAAAATTAACAAAAGATCATTTATTGAACTAAAATAATTTCAAAAATAGAAGGCAATCCGTAATCGAGATTGCCTTTTATTTTTTATTATTTAGTCTTTTTCAAGATGTATTTATCTTTCAAATTTCCTGTAATTTCTTTTCCTTGTTGATCCAAAACTTTCAATCTATTTTCTTCAACTTTCAACACTAATGGACTTACATTCGAATTTAAATGTAAAACATTGCCAGAAGCATCCCATTTATAAAATCCTTCGTCTTGGTAAACCGTTTCTTTTCCTAAATATTCTTGTTCAATAAAAAAGTTACCATCTTTTTTCAATTCAACAATATATTTTATTCCCTCGCAATCGGCGCAAGGTAAAGTTCCTTCATATTTTCCAGCCCAATCCAACGAATTCATAGAATTGTGTTCTTTTTTTACAGCTTCTGTAATTTCTTTAGAAGAATCTGTATTTTTTTGTTCTTGTTGAACACCTTTTGATTGGCAAGAGAATATAATGAAAGATGCGAAAATACTCGCGAAAATAGATTTTTTCATAAATTAATTTTATGATATTTTTAACAACAAATTTGATACCAAATTACGACTATATTTTTCTAACTTTCAACTAAAATTTTATAAAATGTTTCGCTCAAAAAAAATACAAACACCTCTTGGAGAAATGCTTGCAATAAAGTCGGAAAAAGGACTTTGTATGTTAGAGTTTTTTGATGGAAAATCGACCGAAAAACAACTCAAAGAAATAGAAAACTTAGGTGAAATTTTAGAAAAAGATGATGAAATTTTGAATCGTTTAGAAACTGAATTGAACAATTATTTTAAAGGAAATTTAAAAGAATTTACCATTCCACTTGATTTGATTGGAACTGATTTCCAGAAAAAAGTTTGGAACGAATTAATTAAAATTCCATTTGGAGAAACAAGATCATACAAAGATCAATCGATAGCCGTTGGAGATTTATTAGCGATACGAGCAGTTGCAAATGCGAACGGGAAAAACAAAATTGCAATCGTAGTACCTTGTCATCGCGTAATTGGCTCAGATGGTTCGTTAACTGGGTATGCAGGCGGAAAGAAACGCAAACAATTTTTGTTAGAATTAGAATCGAAACAATTGAATCTGTTTTAGAAAAAATAATTGTAAATTAGCCAATCAGAAAAGTAATGTATGAGTGTTGAGCTATTACCAGATGGAAGAGTAAAAAAGCCTGAATGGTTACGTGTAAAATTGCCTACGGGGAAAAAACATCGCGAATTAAGAGGTTTAGTAGATAAATATAAATTGAACACCATTTGCCAAAGTGGAAGCTGTCCTAATATGGGCGAATGTTGGGGTGAAGGAACTGCAACATTTATGATTTTGGGAAATGTGTGTACGCGTTCATGCGGTTTTTGTGGTGTAAAAACTGGTCGTCCAGAGCAAGTGGATTGGGCAGAACCAGAAAAAGTAGCGCGTTCTATCAAATTAATGCAAATAAAACATGCGGTTTTAACTTCTGTTGACCGTGATGATTTAAAAGATATGGGATCGATTATTTGGGCAGAAACAATACATGCTGTTCGTAGAATTAGCCCAGGAACAACGATGGAAACATTGATTCCAGATTTTCAAGGAATTGAAAAACACATCGATCGTATTGTAGAAGCTGCACCAGAAGTGCTTTCTCATAATATGGAAACGGTTCGTCGTTTAACACGAGAAGTTCGTATTCAGGCAAAATATGATCGTTCGTTAGAAGTTCTACGTTATGCAAAAGAAGCAGGTCAACGTCGTACAAAGACTGGAATCATGCTTGGTTTAGGTGAGTTTGAAGACGAAGTTTTTGAAACAATTCAGGAAGTTGCTGATGCAAATGTAGATGTTATTACAATTGGTCAATATTTACAACCAACGAAAAAACATTTACCTTTGAAAGAGTTTATCACACCAGAACAATTCAAGAAATATGAAGATTTTGCACGTGGATTAGGATTCCGTCATGTAGAATCTGGACCCTTGGTTCGTTCTTCTTATCACGCAGAGAAACATATTTTATAAATAGATTTATTATCATATTTTAAAGAGACACAAGTTATTGTGTCTCTTTTTTGTTATATTTAAATCTTAATCACTAAATATGAAGAAACTAATCGCACTAATCATTTTAATTTCAAGCTATACAAATGCTCAATTTTATGAGGTAGAATATGAGACTCAGATTAAAGTAAAATACAATGAAAAAGGTTTAGATTTTTATAAAGAGATTTCTGATCCTGAAGTAAGAAAACAAAATATTGATCAGAATGAAAATCCTCCTGCTTTAGATTTTAAATTTATTTTCAATAATGATGAAGCAAATGTAATTGAATTACCAAAAGTTCAGAATGGGCAAGGACAGATTGTTTTTATCAAGAAAAGTGCACCATATATGTATTTTGGAACAACTTATTTCAATCATGCAAAACAAGAAACGTTGATGCAACAAGATGTTTATGGAAAAAAATATATTGTTTACGATAAAATAAATAATCTTGATTGGAAATTATCAAATGAAACAAAAAATATTCTCGGATATAAAGTACAAAAAGCAACAGCAAATTTTAATGACAGAATATTTGTAGCTTGGTTTGTTCCAGAAATGAAAACAGATTTGATGCTTATTAATTTCAAAAGTCCAGGGGGTTTAGTCCTTGATCTTGAAATTTTTTATGAAGATGAAATGGGGAAATATTTTGTAGTTTATAAAGCAAATTCCATCAAAGAAAAAACTAAATTCAAATTTATTGTTCCGACAAAAGGAAATAGAATTTCGAGCGATGAATTAGAGATAATTTGGGAAGATCTTGATAAAAAAAGAAATGAAGCTAATAATCAAGGAATAGAAAAAAAGGACTAATATGAAAAAAATAATCGCACTAATTATTCTGATTTCTAGTATTGCAAATGCTCAATTTTATGAAATTGAATACGCGAGGTACAACCTCAAATTCATTTTACGGATAAAGCTTTAGAAAATTTGAAACAATATTATCCAGATCAAAAACAACGTGAAGAATTTTTAGAATCTGCGAAAAAAATTCCTAAACAATTTTATAGTTTCAAATACAATGAAACCAAAAGCCAAACTTCTTATATTTTGAGAGTTGATAATACTCAAGAACCTTCACAAATGTCGATGGGAATTCGACCAGATATTGGGAGTAATCCGATATTTAGTTATAAAGAGAATTTATATTACTACGAAACGGATATGTTTACAGGTAATAAAATGGTGATATATGATTCTTTGCAAAAAGTGAATTTTGTAGAAACTAGAAAAACTAAAAATATATTGGGTTTTGGTGTAAAAGAAGCGATAACGAAATACAAAAACTATGATTTAATTGCTTGGTATGCGCCTCAAATTTCGTATGAATATTCGCCAGATAAATATTATGGTACAAAAGGTTTGATTTTAGAATTGCATTATAAATACACGAAAGATGATGTAGAAGTGATGATTTCATGGAATGCGACAAAGAAAAAAGAATTAAAAAAAGCACCAATTTTTACAATAAATAATAAGTTACAAAAGGTATCCTATTCAGAATTTATGAGAATGATTGAAGAGGATAATCAAAAACAGTGCGAATTACATAATCAAGGTGTAGATAGAAAATAAAATCATATAAATAATGAAATCAAACTTGCTTAACTTTAAGCAAGTTTTTTTGTGTATGAAAATTAAAGCGACATTACTCACAATTGGTGACGAGATATTAATTGGTCAAATTGTGGATACAAATTCGGCATTTATCGCCAAACAATTGAATAAGATTGGGATTGAAGTGGAAGAAATTATTTCTGTTCAAGACGAAATGAGTCATATTATTGAAGCTTTCGAACGAGGAATTTCTAAATCAGATATTGTAATTGTAACAGGAGGTTTAGGACCTACAAAAGATGATAAAACTAAAGCAGCTTTGTGTCAATTTTTGAATTGTGAACTAGTTAAAGAGCCTAAAGTTTTAGAAAATATTGTTCAATTATTTGTTGCCAGAGGTTACTCAAAAGAGTTGAATAATCTTAATCAAGATCAAGCGTTAATTCCAAAAAAGTCTATATTTATTCAGAACAAATATGGAACAGCGCCATGTCTTTGGACAGAAATTGAGAATAAAATTATCATCAATTTACCAGGTGTTCCTTTTGAAATGAAAGGATTAATTCGTGACGAAATTATTCCAAAATTACAAGACCAATTTCAATCAGAAACTATTGTTCATCATGATATTTTGGTGAGTGGAATTCCAGAAAGTGATTTAGCAATTTTGTTAGAAGAATGGGAAAATAATTTGCCCGAATTTATTCATTTGGCGTATTTACCGAATCGAACATCGATTGATTTACGATTTTCTGCATTTGGAACGAATAAAGAATTTTTACAAAATGAAATTCAGCATCAAATCAATCAATTCAAATTAATTGCAGGAGAATTTCTAGTTTCTGAAAATTCAGGAAATGCGCAGCAAATTTTGGGTGATATTTTAAAAGAAAAAGGATTGACAATTTCGACTGCCGAAAGTTGTACTGGAGGAAATATAGCAAGTTTGATCACGTCTGTTTCGGGAAGTTCTACTTATTATTTTGGAACAATTGTTTCGTACGACACTTCTGTAAAAGTAAATTTGCTAAATGTGAATCAATCTGACATTGATGAATTTACAGTAGTTTCGGAACAGATTGCTGAACAAATGGCAAAAGGTGTTCGAAATCAATTAAAAACGGATATTAGTATTTCTACAACTGGTGTCGCTGGTCCAAACAAAGGCGAAGATGGAAAAGAAGTTGGAACGGTTTGGATTTCTGTTACAAATGGTCATTCAACATTGAATAAAAAATATTTTTATCCCTATTTAGATCGAGAAGAATTCATTAAAATTGTTTCCAATAATGCGCTGAATTTAGCAATTCAGTTTGTGAGAGAGGAGTGTTAAAATAATGACTCTTGGGCAAACCAGAGTGATATGAAAAGATTATAAATAGAAATCAGAGTGATAGTGTATTTTTTAATGTCATATAATTTAGTGAAAAAATTTAAATATTTCCTAAAATATATTTAGTCTATTAAATTAATAGAGTTTATATTTGTCGCAAATTTTGTGTCAAATGTTAAAAAAGATTGCGAGCAATACATTATTTCGATTGCTTTTGGGTGTGATTGCCGGTTTGGTTTTAGGAAATTATCTGAACGAAAATACAATTCAAGTTGTTTTATCCTTAAAATATTTTACAGGGCAATTAATTTTCTTTTTGGTTCCGTTAATTGTGATTGGTTTTATCGTTTCTTCAATTACGAAATTAAGCGAAGGCTCTGCTAAAATAGTAGGTTTTTCATTATTAATTGCATATTTATCTTCAATAGGAGCGGGGTTATTTTCGATGATTGCAGGTTATCAAATCATTCCAAATTTATCTATTCCAACTTCAGTGGATTCGTTGCGAGAAGTTCCAAAAATTTTATTTCAATTAGATATTCCGCCAATTTTTTCGGTGATGACAGCGTTGGTTATTTCGTTGATGCTAGGAATGGGAATTTTGATTACAAAAGCGAAGGAATTAGAAAATATTTTTGATCAATTTAAAGACATTGTAATTCTTTTGGTAAATAAAGTTTTGATTCCAATTTTACCTTTTTTCATTGCTGCAAATTTTGCAATTTTGAGTTATGAAGGTTCTATTGAAAAACAATTACCAGTTTTCTTGAAAGTAATTTTAATCGTTATTATTGGTCATTTTATTTGGATGACATTAATGTATACAATCGCAGGGTTTTATCATAAAACAAATCCATTCAAACTACTAAAACATTATCCTCCTGTCTATTTAACGGCTGTTGGAACAATGTCTTCTGCTGCATCTTTGGGTATTGCTGTGAAAGCAGTTGACGATAGTAAAGTAATCAAACCAACGATTGCTAATTTTACGATTCCATTTTTCTCGAATACACATTTATGTGGTTCGGTTTTGACAGAAGTTTTCTTTGTAATGACGGTTTCGCAAGTATTGTATGGTCATATTCCTGATTTAGGAACAATGGTAACTTTTGTTTTGCTTTTAGGCGTTTTTGCAGTTGGTGCACCAGGAGTTCCAGGTGGAACAGTTGTCGCTTCGTTAGGATTAATTTCAAATGTTTTAGGGTTTGATGAAGCTGGAGTAGCTTTGATCTTGACTATTTTCGCATTGCAGGATAGTTTTGGAACGGCGTGTAATATTACAACTGATGGCGCATTGAGCATGATTGTAGATAAATATGCTGAAGAGAAATAATTTTAACTCAACTATGAAAATATAAAAAAATCACTTCGTCTCGAAGTGATTTTTTTTGCTTTATTTTCTTCTTCCTCGATGAGGATTCTTTGGTTTCGTATCTTTTTTGGGTTTAAAACCTGTATTATTTTTCTTGAAATTATTATTGTTACTATTTGCGTCAGGTAATTTATAAAACTCTTTTGGTGTTTTAATCACCGTCACATAATTACCAATCAATTTCTCAATATTTGCCAAATCACCTCTTTCGTCAGCAGCACATAAAGAAATCGCTTTTCCTTCTCGTCCTGCACGACCAGTACGTCCAATTCGATGTACATAGGTTTCAGGAACATTCGGTAATTCGTAATTAATCACATAAGGTAATTGATCAATATCGATTCCACGAGCAGCAATATCAGTGGCAATTAAAACTTTTAATTTTTCTTCTTTGAAATCATTCAAAGCACGTTGTCTTGCATTTTGAGATTTATCACCATGAATTGCAGAAGCTGGAATTCCTGCTTTTTCCAAATGTCTTACCAAACGATTTGCGCCGTGTTTTGTACGTGTAAAAATCAAAGTACGATCTTCTGGATGTTCGTTTAAAATGCTGACCAAAAGTTTTACTTTCATGTCTTTGTCTACATGATAAACAAATTGCTCAACCGTTTCGGCAGTCGAAGAAACAGGTGTTACGCTAACTTCTTTTGGACGACGAAGAACTGAATGAGAAAATTTTCGAATGTTTTTTGGCATTGTTGCCGAAAAGAAAAGTGATTGTCTTTCTTTTGGAATGATTTCTAAAATCTTTTTGATTTCATGAACAAATCCCATGTCCAACATACGATCGGCTTCATCTAAAACAAAAATCTCTATTTGATTAATTTTTAAATGTCCTTGTCCAATCAAATCTAACAAACGACCAGGCGTTGCAATTAAAATATCAACACCATTTTTGATAGCACCGATTTGTGGATTTTGATTAACACCTCCAAAAATAGCCAAATGTTTCAATGGTAAATTTTTACCATATAATTTAAAACTTTCGTTGATTTGAATGGCTAATTCACGCGTGGGTGTTAAAATTAATGTTCTAATTTTTCTTCCTTTACTCGGAGAATTTGTTAAGTTTTGTAGAATAGGAATCGCAAAAGATGCCGTTTTTCCTGTTCCTGTTTGCGCGCAACCAATAATATCATTCCCTTCTAAAACTAAAGGAATAGATTGCTCTTGAATTTCGGTTGGTTCTGTATATCCAGCCTCTTCAATTGCTTTTAAAATTGGTTCAATTATATTTAATTCTGAAAAATTCATTGATTAAAATCGTGTAAGTTTTTATATAGAAATAGATAAGCACTTCCGTCGAAGTGCTTTATAATTAAAAATAAATCTATTCCATTTCTTTTGCGTTGCGATCAATTTTTTCATCAGGTTCTGTTGCATGAACAGAGTTTACTGAATAATTTCTCCAACGTTCTAAAATATCTATCATATCAGCAGGCATCGGAGATTCAAAATACATACGTTCTCCTGTTGTAGGATGATCAAATCCTAATGTGCGTGCGTGTAAAGCTTGGCGTGGACAAGCTGCGAAACAATTGTCAACAAACTGTTTGTATTTGTTGAATGTTGTTCCTTTCAAAATGCGATCTCCACCATAACGAGCATCATTGAATAATGGATGTCCCAAATGTTTGAAATGCGCACGAATTTGATGTGTACGACCTGTTTCTAATTTACATTCGACCAATGTAACGTAAGAAAAATTCTCCATTACTTTATAATGTGTCACCGCATGTTTACCTTGATCTCCGTCAGGAAAAACAGCCATTTGCATACGATCTTTTAAGTGTCGACCAATATGTCCTGTAATTGTTCCTTCTTGTTCTGCCAAAACTCCCCAAACCAAAGCATTGTACAAACGGTCTGTTGTGTGAGCTGCAAATTGTTCTGCTAAACTTGTCATCGCAACTTCTGTTTTCGCAATAACCAAAAGTCCGCTTGTGTCTTTATCTATACGATGTACCAAACCAGGACGCTCCATTTGATCTGACATTGATGGTAAATTATCAAAATGAAACTTTAAGGCATTTACCAAAGTTCCTGTGTAATTTCCATGTCCAGGATGCACAACCATTCCAGGTTCTTTATCAATTACGACAACTTGATCGTCTTCGTAAATAATTTTGATCGGAATATCTTCTGCTATAACTTCATTCTCACGTGGAGGAGTTTCTAACATAATCTGAATAAAATCTCCAGGCTTTACTTTGTAATTTGATTTTACAGATTCATTGTTCACTAAAATGTTTCCGTTATCGGCTGCTTGTTGAATTTTATTTCTTGTTGCGTTCTCAATTCTAACCATTAAGAACTTATCTATACGCAATAACGATTGACCTTTGTCAACCGTTATTGAAAAATGCTCGTATAGTTTATTGTTGTCTTCCTCTTGTAAGAAATCTTCTAAATCTTCTGTCATTTATTCTCTTTCTATTCTATAATAACCTCTTCCGGAGCTTTAGGCGCTTCTGTAGGCTTTGGCTGCTCTGTTGTCGGATTATTTTGTTGTTGCTGTTGTTGCATATCTTTGATTTGCTGTTCAGCTTTTTGTGTTATAATATCTCTATATTGAGAACCGCTAATTGTATCTTCGCCAAAGTTTTTGTACTGAACATCCAATTCTTTTAACTGCGTTCTAATTTTATCGCGAGGTTCTGTTGATAACCAAATATCAATTGGTTGACCTTGATCGTAAGTATCCGTAGCAAATGGGAATTGATAAACAACTCTTGCGTTGATTGTATCATGAGAAGCTCCAATAAATTTGATTTGACCAATCTCGAAGAAATTATCTTTGATTGATTTTTTAGCTTCTGTCAATGTTAAATTAACCAAATTAGGCATTCTAACACCAGATAACATTCCGCGTCCTAATACCAAATCAACTGTCGCAAAACGAGGTAATTGTTCGCCTGCTTTTACAATTTTTCCGTTGTATAATATTTTAAGAACTGCATCTTTTGCTAAATCTGGTTCGTAAATTATTTTTCCAATTTTAAGACCAGAAATTTCTAATTGTGTAAAGGCTAAACGTTTTGATTTTCCAACTAAATCTGGTAATTCAACTGGACGATATGTTTTCGGATTTGACTTAATAAAGATACGACGACCTTCTTTTACACGCGATTCTGCTGCAGGATAAAAATCCATAATAGCAAAAGGTTTCGTATTTGGATCAAAACGAGAACTATCTACTTCATATGTCAAACCAAGTTCTTCTAACTTAGCTGTAGCATCAGTAATATTCATTTTAGATAAATCCGGAACTTCAACAAATTCATTGTGATTTGTATACGAATCTAACCAAATGTTAAAAATAAAATGGTAAAGCCCAAATGATAGCGCTATTACAATAGCTACATTCAGCAAAACTTGAATGATTGATTTTACTCCTTTCATTGAAATGATAAATTGTCGCACAAATATAGTTTAAAAATAATATTTATGATTGATGTCAAAGTTCTATATTTGAATAAATTTTAAATTAAACATGTTAAGAGTAGCAGTTGTAGCAGGTGGATATACGGATGAAAGCGTGATTTCGTTGAAAAGTTGCGAGTTAATTTACTCAAGTCTAAATCCAGAAAAGTACGACAGAACAAGGGTTCGAATCTTAAAAGAAGGTTGGTTTGCCGAAATTGAAGGCGAAAAATATCCAATCAATAAAGGTGATTTTTCATTTGAAAAAAATGGAGAAAAAATTACGTTTGATGTCGTTTTTAATACAATTCATGGTACGCCAGGCGAAGATGGTTATTTGCAAGCGTATTTTGAAATGATTGGTTTACCATACAATGGATGCCCTTTTTATCAATCTGCCTTAACATTTAATAAAAAAGATTGTATCGCAGTATTGAGTAAATATGGAATTCCACACGCGAAATCAATTTATCTTAATCAAGGAGATCAATATTCTGCAAAAGAAATTATCGATCAAGTTGGTTTACCTTGTTTTGTGAAACCAAATCGTTCAGGATCAAGTTTAGGAATTTCAAAAGTTCATAAAGAAGATGAATTTGAAGCTGCAATGCAAAAAGCTTTTCTTGAAGATAAAGAAGTTTTGATCGAATCTTTCTTAGATGGAACTGAGATATCGGTCGGAGTTTTAAATTACAAAGGAGAAACAATGGTGTTGGGAATTACAGAAATTGTTTCGCACACAGAATTTTTTGATTATGATGCAAAATATAATGGTTTGTCTGACGAAATTACACCAGCTCGTTTAACACCAGAAGTTGAAGCAAGAGTAAGAGAAATTGCGGCTAAAGCATATAAATGTATTAATATGTCTGGTTTTTCGCGTTCAGAATATATTATTGTAAACGGAGAGCCGCATTTTATTGAAATGAATACGTTGCCAGGTTTTTCTCCTGCAAGTATTTTTCCTCAGCAAGCTGCTCATGCAGGAATTGCTTTGGAAGATTTGATGGATAGTGAAATAGAATTTGCTTTAAATAGACCTTCAGCATGGATAGAATAGCCGTATTTCCTGGATCTTTTGATCCAATTACTTTAGGACATTTAGATATTATAGAGCGTGCAGTTCCTTTATTTGACAAGATTATTGTTGCTATTGGAACAAATTCATCGAAGAATTATATGTTCTCTTTGGAGCAAAGAATTAAGTTTATTGAAGATTCTGTTGCGAAATTCGAAAATGTAGAAGTGATGGCTTATAAAGGTCTGACTGTAGATTTTTGTGATGAGGTAAATGCACAATTTATTTTACGTGGACTTCGTAATCCAGCTGATTTCGAATTTGAGAAAGCGATTGCGCATACAAACCGAGCAATTACAAATCATAATATCGAAACAATCTTTTTATTAACATCTTCTGGTAAAGCTTACATCAGTTCAAGCATTGTTCGTGATGTCATGCGAAACGGAGGGAAATATGAGATATTAGTTCCAGATGTTGTGAGGATTTAAGAAGATTTTTTCTATTAAATATTGAGAGAGTAGATAATTTATCTACTCTTTTTTTGTGCTATAAAATTTGAAAAGCAATATATTTACAACAATTAACACAAAATAAATATGAAGAAATTAATTTTACTATTAATTGCGTTCGTATTTAGTACGCTTACTTTTGGTCAAGAAAGGCCGATTGCTAAAAAAGTAGAGCAAGCTAAATTAACGAGTCGTAGTTTCAAATCGTATGATGTATTCAGCGATGTAATTCAACAAAAAGGGAATCAATTTGCAGACTTTGCAAAAGGAGTTTCTGTTTTTAATTTAGAAAAAGCAGAATTAACTAAATTATATCAATCAAAACCAACTTCTTTAACATTAGATGTTCCGTTTGAAGGGCGTCAAATTAGTTTAGAATTAGTAAAGAATGATGCATTGTTTACGGATAATTTTAAAGCAGTCGATCAAAAT
Source organism: Empedobacter sp. UBA5987 (assembly GCF_002429865.1). NCBI lineage: Bacteria > Pseudomonadati > Bacteroidota > Flavobacteriia > Flavobacteriales > Weeksellaceae > Empedobacter > Empedobacter sp. UBA5987. The sequence goes on along the minus strand of NZ_DJBB01000047.1, from coordinate 26,068 downwards.
AATAAATTAATTAATTACAAACCAGGATTGTATTATCAAGGAATTATCCAAGGCGATAAAACGTCTGTTGTTGCAATTTCTATTTTCGAAGATCAAGTGATTGGTGTTGCTTCATCTACTGCTCTAGGAGATGTGGTTATTGGTAAATTACAAAATTCTGAAGAATATGTAACGTATTCTTCATATAATGTAGAAGCAAAAAGTAACGTAAAGTGTGCTGTAGATCAATTAGAAGAAAATAAAAATTATAAACCTAATTATGATCCAAAAATCTTAAAAAAGACAACGAATGAAATGACTGAAAAATGTGTTCGTGTTTATTATGAGATTGCATATGCTCCATATAAGCAAAATGGTTTAGATGAAACAAAAACACTGAATTGGTTAACAGCTATTCATAATAATATTGCGACACTTTATACAAATGATTACATCAGAACTTCTTTATCTAAAGTGATGATTTGGAAAGAGCAAGATCCATATACGGGTAATTATAGTGCTCAGTTAAACAAATTTAGAACAACAAGAACAGAATTTGATGGAGATTTAGCGCATTTGGTTAATTATCCATCTACAACTTCTGTTGCTTATCTAAATTCAATGTGTAATAATGAATATCATTTTGCTTATTCAGGAATTAACATGACTTATAATAATGTGCCTGTTTATTCTTGGACAATTATGGCGATGACACATGAAATGGGGCACGCATTAGGTTCGCCTCATACACATGCATGTTCATGGAATGGAGATAATACTGCAATAGATGGTTGTGCTCCAACTTATGATCCTAGTTTAGCAGAAGGAACTTGTCCTACAGGACCAATACCTTACGCTGATAAAGGTACAATTATGAGTTATTGTCATTTAGTAGGTGGAGTAGGTATTAACTTTTCTAATGGTTTCGGAGAACAACCAGGGAATTTAATTCGTGCTACTGTTGATGGTAAAATTTGTTTAAGTACAGATTGTAGTATGACTTGTCCACAAACGATAAAATCTGTAACAGGTTCTCTTGAAGGACAAAATATTACATATACGTTAAATGATGATGTAGGAACTGTTTGGATTTATAAGTTTCAGAAAATTGGTGATACAGAAGCTCAATGGAAAGAAACGACATCAAAAATATTAAAGTTTGAAAATTTAGATCGAAATGCATACTACAGAATTGAAGTAGCAAATAAATGTACAGCAACATCTAATTCTTCTTCTGTAACATCAATTATTGAAATTCCTGGAGATTATTGTAATGGAGATATTTATTATGATTCTGGTGGAGCAAATGGAAACTACTCGCCTAATGAGAATTTTATAAAAGTATTTAAACCTCTTGTTGCGGGCGAAAAAGTGTCAATCACTTTTACAGAGTTTGATGTAGAACCTGCTGATGAAAATGGAGTTTATGATTATATGAATGTATATAATGGAACATCTAGTAATGCTTCAAAATTATTTGAAAATGGAAAAGAATTAAACGGAAATAAAATTCCTGGACCATTCGTTTCTACAGATGACTCTGGAGCAATTACTATTCGTTTTAGATCAGATGGTGGATTAGAGTTAAAAGGATGGGCAGCACAAATTAATTGTAATTCTTTAGGATTAGAAGATTTGAATAAAGTTGAGTTTAATATTTACCCTAATCCTACTGCTGATTTTGTCACACTGTCAAGCAAAGAAAAAATTGTTAGCTATCAAGTTTTTGATATGTCAGGTAGATTGTTGGCAGAAACAAATAAGATAGATAAAAAAGAATCAAAAATAGATTTATCTAAATATCCAAAAGGAGTATATTTATTAAATATAAAAACAGATAAAAAATCTTATTCACAAAAAGTGACTAAGAAATAAACTGTACTAATTTTTTTAAGTTTTAAGAGGTTGTTAATTTATTAACAACCTCTTTTTATAAATCTAAACTTAATTGATCTGGTAATAACTTAAATGTCATCCTATGATAAGGAGTAGCTCCAAATTCTTTTATTGCTAATCGATGAGCTTTTGTCGGGTAACCTTTGTTTTTTTTCCAATCGTACATTGGAAATTCTTCGTGGATTTTTTCCATATATTCATCACGATACGTTTTTGCTAAAATAGATGCTGCCGCAATATTCATATATTTTGAATCACCTTTTATAATACATTCGTGTGGGACATCATGGTATTTATTAAAACGATTTCCATCAACAACAATCAAATCTTTCGGACAATCTAATTGATCAATAGCTCGATGCATAGCCAAAAAACTAGCGTTTAAGATATTTATTTCGTCAATTTCATTCGGCCAAACAATTCCAATTGCCCAATATTTAGCATTTTCTTCTATAAATGTTCTCAACGAATTTCTTTTCTTTTCAGATAATTGTTTTGAATCATTAATAATATCATTTTCAAAATCTCTTCCTAAAATAACTGCTGCTGCTACAACAGGACCGCTCAAACAACCCCTTCCTGCTTCATCACAACCTATTTCATATTCGTGATTTGATAAAACTTTATACAATTTTTTATTTTTTTAACAAAGTTATCAAAATTTAGCATAAAAAAGTTTTGTAAATGTTAGAGAAATCTTAACTTTATGAAAGTTTTAAAAATGTTTTAACAGATGAGGAGAAATTTAAAAAACTTGTTTGTATTAGGAGGTCTTCTTTTAGGAACTTCTTTATATGCGCAAGAAAAGACTGTTACAGGAACTGTAACAGACTCTGATGGACTTCCAGTAGCTGATGCTGTTGTAAAAACAACATCAGGAAAAGAAGCTTACACTGACGAAAATGGGGTGTTTAGTATTGAAGCTAAACAAGGAGATTTAGTAACAGTAGAAGCAATGGGATTACCAACTCAAACTTTTTCAGTTGGTGCTGGTTCAGAATATAAAGTAACTCTTAAAGCTTCTGATACAGTAGAGTTAGAAGGGGCTGTAGTAACCGCATTAGGTATTACACGTGAAAAAAAATCATTAGGATATGCTTCACAAGAAGTTAAAGGAGATGTGATTTCTGCTGCAAGAGGGAGCAACCCTTTAAATTCCTTATCAGGAAATGTTGCAGGTTTGTCAATCTCTAACAACTCTGGTAACTTAGGAGGGTCTACTCGTATTGTTCTTAGAGGATTACGTTCTATTACTGGAGAGAATAGACCATTGATAGTTATCGATGGTATACCAATGAGTAACAACAACGTTAATGGTTCTGGTGCTTCAAGTGGTAGAGGAGGTCGCGATTATGGAGATGGGGCTTTTGATATGAACCCTGATGATGTTGAATCAATCAACGTATTGAAAGGTGGTCCAGCATCTGCTTTATATGGGTCTCGTGGTGCTAATGGTGTAATTATGATTACGACTAAAAAAGGTAAAAAAGGTCGTGATGAAATAACTATTAACACGGGGGTTTCATTTGATCAAGTAGCAATTAGTCCTAAGCTTCAAAAATCTTATGGAGGTGGATCTAAGGATACGTTTAGTACAATTACAGTAGATGGAAAACAATACAATATTGTAGAGTATCAAATGGATGAATCTTGGGGACCAAAATACAATGGTCAAATGGTATTACATTGGAATGCCTTTAACCCAGAAGATCCAACAAATTATATGGTTGCCAGAGAATGGAAATCACCGAAACATGATGTAGATTCTTTCTATAATACAGGAATTACATATACTAATTCGGCAGCATTCTCTAAATCTTATGAGAATACAAATGCTAAATTGGCAATATCAAATGTAAATCAATCAGGTATTATTCCTAATTCATCATTAAAAAGAACAACTCTTAATTTAGGAATTGATAACAAATTTAATGATAAATTCCAAGTTTCTGGAGATATGAATTATGTAAGAACTGATGGATTTAATCGTCCAGAGTTTGGTTATGGAGATAATTCTGTTATTCAAAAATTCTATCAATGGGGACAGCGTTCATTAGATTTTGCAGCACTTAAAAACTATAAAAATAGTAAAGGGGAGCAATTGTCTTGGAATAGAACTGCATGGAATAATCCTACACCGTTATATTCTGATAACCCATATTGGATTATTAATGAAAATACTTCTGATGATAGACGTGATCGTTTTTATGGGAACGTAAAATTGAGATACGATATCTTACCAGGCTTATATGCGACAGGTGCTATTTATGGAGATCATTATAACTTACAAATTCAAGAAAGAGTTGCAATTGGATCTCAAGCTACTTCAGGATATACTTTATATACTCGCCAATTCACGGAAATGAACTATGAAGGGCGTTTGAATTATGAAAAGAAATGGACTGACTTTAGTGTTAATGCTTTTGCAGGGGTTAATAGACGTCATGAGACAAGATCTAATGTAAATGCAGCTACTTCAGGAGGATTAGTTGTTCCAAATTTATATTCGTTGTCTAACTCAATGGCATCACCAACTGTATCTAATTATAGATCTAAGAAAAGAGTAAATTCTGTATTTGCAGGTGCTTCTTTTGGATTCTATGATATATTCTATTTAGATGTAACAGCTCGTAATGACTGGTCATCTACTTTACCAGAAGAAAATAACTCTTATTTTTATCCTTCAGTATCTGGAGCGTTTGTTTTCTCAAACTTGATTAAACAAGATTGGTTAACATTTGGTAAAATTCGTGGAGGTTGGTCTCGTGTAGCAAATGATACAGATCCTTTCAATTTAATTGATACATATGCTAATTCTACGTTTACAGGAACTACAAATTTAGGAGATCCTTATTATTTATTACCATTAGCTAAAGCAAATAAAAATTTGAAACCTGAGATGGTAGATTCTTGGGAGGTTGGTTTAGAAATGCAATTCTTTAAAAATCGTTTCGGATTTGATGTTACTTATTATCAACAAAAAACAAACGACTTAATTGTACAAAATACAACTCCTGCTGAAACTGGGTTTACTGCTAAATGGTATAATGCTGGGGTAATGGAAAATAAAGGTATTGAAGCAATGGTGAAAATTACACCAATTCAAACTGAAGAATTTTCTTGGGATTTTGCATGGAACTTTGCAAAAAATGATAACAAAATTGTAGAATTATACGGAGACTTACAATCTATTACATTAGCTCAAGCACCATTTAAGGCTGGGGTTTATGCAATGTTAGGTTCTAAATATGGTCAAATCCGTGGAACTGACTTTATTTATGATGATCAAGGTAATAAAGTAGTTGGGTCTAACGGTTTGTACTTATCTTCTGGCGTTAAGAATTTAGGTTCTGTTTTACCTGATTATAACATGGGATTCCGTAACACATTTACTTACAAAGGTGTTTCTTTATCTGCGTTAGTAGATGTTCAAAAAGGAGGTAAATACTTTGCTTTAACAAATATGTGGGGTATGTACTCTGGTATGTTAGAAGAAACGGCAGCAAATGGAGTACGTGAAAACGGGGTAGTTTCTCAAGGTGTTACAGGTTCAGTAAAATCTAATGGAGATGGAACTTATACAGTGACAAATACAGCAGAAAATACAAAAGTTGTTGATGCATCTTCATATTATGGAAATTATAATTCAGGACCAACATCTCAAAACGTATTTGATTCTGATTACATCAAATTACGTGAAGTAACTTTATCGTATACTTTCCCTAAAAAATGGGCTGGGCCATTTTCTAATGTAGTTGTATCTGCATTTGGAAGAAACTTAGCTACATGGGGGTTAGATAATAAGAATTTTGATCCAGAAATTGCTACAGGAGGTTCAGGAAATGTACAAGGATTAGAAGGAGGGTCTTTACCTTCAACAAGATCTTTTGGTATGAACCTTAAATTACAATTTTAATTTATAAAAAGAGTTATGAAAAAGAATATCGGAAAATATTTATTAATGGCTACTTTATTAGGTTCTACTACAATGTTCACTTCTTGTGATAACGGATTAGCAGAGCTTAATGAAAATCCGAATAGCCCAGAAATTGTACCTACATATACTATTTTTAATGGAGCTACAAGATACTTAATGGCAACATCAAGAGATGGTTGGTGGTCTGCACGTATGTCAATGCCTTGGATGCAGTATACAGCACAAATTAACTATACTGAAGAAGATAAGTATCAATATCGTGATACTCAAACATCAGGAGGTTGGAATGCTTTATATAGATCTGCATCTAACTTTAAAGATATTATTGATAAATGTACAAATCCAGCGACTGCAGCTCAAATGGGACAGTATGGTGATTTAGATAATCAAATTGCTATCTCAAGAATAATGTTAGCATATACATTTGATCAATTAGTGTCAAGTTTTGGTGATGTACCATATTGGTCTCACGGGAATAAAAATGCAGATTTCCAAGCTTTACAAATTGATGATTACGCAGCACCTAAATATGTTTCTCAGCAAGTTATTTATGAAGACTTGTTAAAAGAATTAAAAGAGGCATCAGAGCAATTGGATGTTACTGGTTCTGGTTTTTCTAGTGGGGATAATATCTATGGAGGAGATGTTGCTAAATGGAAAAAATTTGCAAACTCTTTACGTTTAAGAATTGCTAATCGTGTAAAAGCTAAATTGCCTTCAGCAAATGCTCATATTACAGATGCAATTGCAAAAGGAGTATTTACATCAAATGATGATAATGCAGCTCAAAACTTTGGTAGTTCTGCTGCAGAAGGATCTCCATTTTGGGCAACTTTCTTTACAGGAAGTATGCGTACAGATTTTGCGACGAATAAACAGTTTATTAACTTGTTAAAAGGTCAATCAACAAAAAACTTTGGAGTGGATCCTCGTTTACAAGCTTATGCAGCTCCAACAGGTCTTAAAAAATCACAAGTATATCCAGCTTCTTATCAAGATTCTGATGATTTAACGAAATATCAAGGGATGCCTTATGGTTTACCAAGTGCTATGTTGTCATCTAATAATGATACTTCAACACTATCATTTGCATCAAAATACATAATGACTCCAACTTATGGTGAAGTCTTAATGGAGTATGCTGAAGTTGAGTTTATCTTATCAGAAATTAATGGATGGGATGCAACTCATTATAAAACAGGAGTACAAGCTTCTATGGATAAATGGGGTGTAGATGCATCAAAAGCAGCAGCATATGTGTCTGCGTTACCAGTAGCTAACCAAGAGAATGTTATTACTCAGAAGTATTTAGCATTATATATGCAAGGTGCTGAAGCGTGGAATGAATACCGAAGAACTGGTTTTCCAAATGGAGGGATCTTGTTGTTACCTGGGCAAAGTGCTAAAGATAACAATGGAGCAACTTATACATTTACACCTTTAATGTCTGGAAATGTTGTAGCAAAAGACTTACCAGCACGCGTACGTTATCCAATAACACAACCATCGTTAAATGGAGCTAATTATAAAGAAGCTTCATCTCGATTAAGTAATGGTGATGAAATTGATTCTAAATTATTTTTTGCTAAATAATAGTATCACATTTTTCTTAATACTTTACAGCTACTTCTACTGAAGTAGCTGTTTTTTTATGAAAAAAAATCGTAATTTCACTAGAAGATAATGTTTATGAAAGGTATAAGGTTTGTTTTTTTTATAAGTTGTTTTAATATACTATGTACTGTTTTAGGTCAATCGACTATAAGAAAGGTAGAAATTAATAAATGTTTAGGTTATAATTTTAATAATGATTTAATCATAGAAACACCTACAGATCTAGATGAAATTCAAGCGGAATTTTATAGACAAAACCCAACTTTAGATCCTACAAAATATACACACAACGGGAGTGTTTATAAAAATTCTAATTTTACAATAGAATATCCTAGAGTGAAAAGGATTTTTACAATAGATGATGGAGATAAAGAAAGGAAGATATTTTATTTTAAATTTATAGAGAATACGTTACATAATCCGATAGAGACTTTTCCAGTTCAAGTCATTTACAATAGGAATAGAACCCCACCTGGATTAAACGGCGAATCTATTTTTGGTTGTATAGAAGCAAATTATGAAAAGTATGATTTAACCAAAATTTCTTTAATTGAAGCATTTATAAATGTACCTACAGATGAACGAATTTTAGTATTTAGTCTTTATAAAACTCAACTGGATATGAATTTGGATCAGAATATAATTCCAGAATCTGAGTGGAGGAATTATATCGTTAATCCAGATTATGAGCATAAAATTTATTTAAAAATATCGTTTAGTGACGCTTCAAAGAAGTGTGTATCGTATTCAATAATAAATTTAAAATTAAAAGATTATTCCACTCAAATGGATAAAACTGAATTTGAGTTTTGTGGAACTCCTTTTGTGGTTAATGGTCCAGATAATCAATCTAATTACGAATGGTATTTTAATGGAGATTTAAAATCAACTAAAAAAGAAGTGAAAGTTGATGCCTTGGGAGAGTGGATTGTCTATTTTGATAATGATTTGGGTTGTAAATCAAGTCTCAAAATTAATGTGATTCCGGAGAAAGAAAGATCGCGTATAGAAAAAGTAACTGCAACTTCTAATAGTATTACGATAATTCCTTTTCCAAATGCTAATATTGATAGTTATTCTTTAGATGGCATTACTTTTCAGAATAGTGGTACATTTTTCAATCAAACAGCAGATTTAATTAGTATTTGGTATAAAACTAAATTAGGTTGTGTTTTTGGACCTACACCTTTTGATATTGCAAACGGCTTCAATTTTTTATCACCAAATGGTGATGGAATTAATGACACTTGGAGTTTGAGAAATAAAGATTTTTATAAAAATGCTAAAATTCAGATTTTTGATAGATATGGTAAAATAGTTGCGAATGGAATCGTAAATGATATTTTGCCTTGGAACGGTAAACATAATAATTTTGTATTGCCAACAGGGACTTATTGGTTTATAATAAAAGATGATAAAGAGACACTTAAAACAGGATATATCGTTTTAAAAACAAAATAGTAAGCCAATTAGCTTGCTATTTTGTTTAATATATTGATAATTCTTAATTCGAATAATTAGGAGCCTCTTTTGTAATGACAACATCATGTGGGTGAGATTCGTGTAAACCAGCACCTGTAATTTTAACGAATTTACCGTTTTCAATTAAATCTTGAATTGTTGGAGTTCCGCAATATCCCATTCCAGCACGTAATCCACCACATAATTGGTAAACAACTTCTGCAATAGAACCTTTGTGAGGAACACGACCTTCGATTCCTTCTGGAACTAATTTTTTCGCATCAGCTTGGAAATAACGATCTTTAGAACCGCGTTTCATTGCAGCTAAAGAACCCATTCCTTGATATGCTTTGAATTTACGACCTTGGAAAATAATTTCTTCTCCTGGCGCTTCATCTGTTCCAGCAAATAAACTTCCTAACATCACCAAGTTTGCACCAGCAGCAACTGCTTTTACAATATCACCTGATAATTTGATTCCACCATCTCCAATAATCGAAACGTTTCTTGTTTTAGCATAAGAATGTACATCATGAATAGCAGAAAGCTGAGGTACACCAACACCAGCTACAACACGAGTTGTACAGATAGACCCTGGTCCAACACCAACTTTTAAAGCATTTGCTCCAGCATCAATCAAAGCTTTTGCAGCTTCTGCAGTTACAATATTTCCTCCAACAATATCTAATTCTGGGAAAGCATTTCTAACTTCAGCAACTTTACTAATAACTCCAGCTGAATGTCCGTGAGCTGAATCTAACGCTACGATATCAACACCTTTGTTTACTAAAGCTTGAACACGTTCTAATGTATCAGCACCAACTCCAACACCTGCTCCAACACGTAAGCGACCTTTTGTATCTTTACATGCGTTAGGGAATTCTGTTAAGTTGTCAATATCTTTAATGGTGATTAATCCAATTAATTTATTGTTTTCGTCAACAATTGGTAATTTTTCGATACGGTAACGAGAAAGAATTTCTTTTGCTTTCTTAAGGTCAGTATCAATATCAGAAGTTACAATATTTTCTTTTGTCATCACATCTTCTACTAATTGATCGAAGTTTTCTTGGTAACGAATATCACGATTTGTAATAATTCCAACCAATGTTCTATCTTCCTCAACAACTGGTAAACCAGAGATTTTGTATTTCTCCATTAAGTTTACGGCGTCTTGCAGTTTGTGATGACGAGATAAAGTAATTGGATCAGAAATCATTCCGTTTTCCGAACGTTTTACCATATCAATTTCATTCGCTTGTTCTTCGATTGACATATTTTTGTGAACGAAAGATAAACCTCCTTCACGCGCTAATGCAATCGCTAATCTTGCTTCGGATACAGTATCCATCGCAGCAGAAACTATCGGAATGTTAAGGGTGATATTGTCTGTGAATCTTGTTTGTAGAGATACTTGGTTCGGTAATATCTCTGAGTAGGCAGGCACTAATAACACATCGTCAAAAGTGAAGCCCGTTTGTAGAATTTTGTCTGTTAAAGGCATTGCTTTTTGCATTGCAAATTTAGATGAAAAAAGTTTAGAATCAAAACTATTTGAGAAAATGTATCTTTATTTTGAAGGATTTGATGTTTTGCTAATATGTAAATGAATCGATTAGAAACTTTAAAATTAATTTAAAAATATGCGATAAATCTATATTGTTTAGATGAGATTCTAATCAGAATTTAATCATTTCAATCCTAAGCTATATCAATTTTTTATCTTATTTTCGCAAGATAGTTTATTAAAACAAAATGGATATAAATTTCAAAAAGTGGAACAACATCTTGGGTGTTGCGATGTTCTTGATAGCGACAATATTGTATTTGGCGTCGATGGAGCGTTACCTGAGTTTGTGGGATTGTGGTGAGTACATTGTATCATCAGCAAAATTGGGAGTTACGCATGCGCCAGGAGCAGCTTTGTTCCAAATAATGGGAGCAGTTTGGTCTGGTTTAGCTTTTGGTGACGGAAGCAAATATGCCATATTAATCAACAGTACATCTGCCTTATATAGCGCAGGAACAATTATGTTTTTGTTTTGGACAATTACATATTTTGCTCGAAAAATGTTTGCAAAAACACAAGATCCTATGAATGTCGATGCGATTGAACTAAATGCTTCTCAAAAAATTATAACATTAGGAAGTGGATTAGTTGGAGCTGCAATTTTTATGTTTAGCGACACATTCTGGTTTTCTGCGGTAGAAGGAGAAGTTTATGCAATGGCATCTTTCTTCACAGCGTTATTATTTTGGCTGATTACAAGATGGGATCAAGTCGCTGATACACCTAGAGGAAACAAATGGTTGGTAATTATTTCGTTGGTGATTGGTTTATCGGTTGGTGTTCACTTAATGGCAATGTTAGCAATTCCAGCAGTTTGTTTTGTATACTATGCTCGAAAATATAGATTTACAATCAAAAGTTTCTTAATCGCAAATGTTATTACATTGATTATTTTAGCTTTTGTATTCAAAATAATATTCCCAGTTGTAATGACATTCTTTGGTAGAACAGAGATTTATGTAGTCAATAATTTGGGGATGCCTTTCAATTCTGGGACAATTATCGCCGCTATTATTTTAATCGCAGTTTTCTATTTTGCAATTAAATTAACGCAGAAATATGGTTCAGCTTTATTGAATACAATTTCGTGGTGTGTGATTTTTATGTTGATAGGTTTCTCATGTTGGTTAGTTATTCCGATTCGTGCCAATGCAAATCCTCATATGAATTTGAATGATCCTGATACAGCTTTGGGTGTTTTAGATTATTTTAATCGTGAACAATATGGTTCTTGGCCTGTGATGTACGGACCAGTTTTTACGGCTCATATTGCAAGTGACGGAATCAAGCGTGATACTAACGGAGCACCAGAAAGTACAGTTCGTAGTTCTGAATATATTAAAGATAAACGTACAGGAAAATATTTGAAAGTTTCAGATCGTTTAGATTATACATACGAAGATAAATATGTAAAGTTTTTCCCTAAAATGTTCAGTCCAGACCCAGGTGTGATGGAGAATTATGCGGCAGTTTATGCTTTTCCAAAATTCTCTTTGAATGCACAATATGCTGGTGATAAAGAAGCGCAACAAATGTACGCGCAATTGGTTGAGAAACGTCAAAACAGACAATTAAAAGTTGCAGAACTTAAGAAATATGGTGAGATTTTAGATATCGAACCACCTACATTTGGTGAACAATTTAATTACTTTATTGATTACCAAATCAACTATATGTTTATTCGTTACTTTATGTGGAATTTCTCTGGTCGTCAAAATGATTTAGAAGGTAATTTCGAGATTACAAAAGGTAACTGGATTTCAGGAATTCCATTTATTGATAATCCACGTTTAGGTGATCAATCAAAATTACCAGATGAATATAGAAATGATGGAACGAATGTATATTTCATGTTACCATTATTCTTAGGTTTAATCGGATTATTTACACAATTAAACAGAAATTTTGTCAACTGGTGGTCATTGTTGTCATTGTTTATTTTAACAAGTGTCGGAATCATCTTTTACACATCTGTAAAACCTTTCGAGCCTCGTGAACGTGATTATGCATTGGTAAGTTGTTTTTATGCATTTGCGATTTGGGCAGGATTGGGTGTACAAGGAGTTTATTTATTACTTCAGAAATTGATGAAGCAAGAATTGAAACCATCTTTAGCAATTGGAACGACAGTTATTTTAGCTGGTATTCCAATTTTAATGGGAGCTCAAAACTGGGATGATCACGATCGTTCAGAGCGTTCTGTAGCTTATTCTTTAGCTTACAATTATCTGAATCCGCTCGATAAAAACGCTATTCTTTTTGTCTATGGAGACAATGATACTTATCCACTTTGGGGATTACAAGAAACCGAAAATTTCCGTGATGATGTAAAAATTGCGAATTTAACGTTGGCTGCTTCTCCATGGAATTTAGAACAATTGTTACGTAGAACGTACAATGCAGCGCCTCTTCCAAGTGATTTGAAACCGAAAGATTATCAATCTGGAACTAACGATCAAATTTTTGTTGTTGGAGGTTCTATAAAAAATATTTTTGATCAAATAAATGGTTTCATCAAACCAGGATCTAATCAAACATTAGAAACGTTAAGTCAAATGCCAATCGAGCAAGTTGGTCAATATTTATCTGATCCTGAAATTGATCCAAACCAAGTGATGTCAGTTTATAAAAGTTTAAAACCTTTGCAAAAATATATCACAACAGATAGTATGACTGCTAAAGAAGCGATGGATTTTATTTTAGATAATAAATCACCAGAGAAACAAGCTTTAGCAGATTATTTTGGTTATCCAATTGGTGGAGCAAATTATTTACCTGTTTCTAAAATTGTTGTTCCTGTAAATAAAGCAAATGCGCTAAAATATGGAATTGTAAGTGCAAAAGATGCAGATAAAATGGTTGATTCAATCACAATTAATATCAAAGCGTCAAGTTTATTCAAAAACAATTTGTTGTTGTTGTCAATGATGGCAAAATACAATTGGGATCGTCCTATTTACTTTAGTGGAGGAGGAATTTCTGATCCAGAAAATACATTCTACATGAATGATTATTTATTGAATGCTGGAATGAGTTATAAATTAGTTCCGATTTATACGCCTTTTGGTAAAGGAGGAATTATTGGTGCTTCTGATAATGACATGTTATTAAGAACATTCAATTCATACAAATGGTCTGGATATAATAATCCTGATGCGTCATTTAGTTTGACAGAGCGTAACTATACATCTTCTTATAGAAATACTGCAGTTCGTTTGGCGGATGATTTATTGAATGCTGGACGCAAAAAAGAAGCGATTGCAGTTTTAGATAAAGTGATGTTAGAAATTCCAGCTTTGGCGAAATATGATATTGGTTATGGAGTAAGTAGAATTGCTGGAATTTATTTGAAAGCTGGTGAGGATAAAAAAGCGCAAGAATTGTTTGCACACGTTCGTAAAGAAGCGAATGCAAAAATTGCTTTCTTCGAATCGTTGCCTTCAGGGAAAGGATATTCAATTGGTTCTGATTTAGCCGCGGCTAAAAATGATTTGATGATGTCAATCTACAATGAAGCTTCCGCTTTAGGAGAAAGAGGTGACAAAGAAAAAGCATTGAAAGTTTTCGAATCTGCTTATAATCCTGTTTTAAAGAAATTCGAAACCTTATATAAAGAAGTTGTTGCGGATGGAAAAGTTGATGCATCTGATCAAGCAAAAATCATGAATCAGTTTAATTATTTAGACGAAATGATTGGTGTAGCAGCAGAAATTGATACCAATTATGCGAAACAACAACAGAATATTTTATACAAAATGGTCGGACAATAAGTCAAATCAATAAAAACAGAAAAGCTCCAAAATTATTTTGGAGCTTTTTTTGTATAATAAAGTTTTGAATATTAAGTAATTGTTAATTTTAGTATGTTTTATCATTATTGATTTTTAGAGTTTGGCACACAAATTGAAATTATACAAATAAGTTTAACAAAATTGTAAATATTTTAAAACATTATAAAAATGAAAAAAGTATTATTAACAGCTGCTTTAGCAGTAGCAGGTATGGTAGGAGTTTCAGCACAAACGTCAGGAGTAGAAGGTACAGTACACGTGGGTATTCCAGTAGGTAATGCATCAGATGTTTCTTCTTTTAACCTTGGAGTAGACTTAGCTTACTTACATCCTATTGCAAATAATTTCAAATTAGGAGCGAAAGTCGGGTATGACCATTTTATTGCTAAAAGTGATTTTAAAGATTTAGGAGGAGAAGATTTTGGGTTTATTCCATTAGCAGCAACTGCAAAATACGAATTCAGTAACAATTTATTTATTGGTGGAGATTTAGGTTATGCAATTGCTACGAAAAGTGATATGGACGGAGGTTTATTCTGGCAACCAAAATTTGGTTATTCAGGAGCTAACTTTGATGTATATGCTGGATATAAAGGAATTGCTACAAGTAATAACTATGGATTTGATAAAAAGTTTAATGCAGATGCAGTTTCTTTAGGATTTGCTTATAAATTCTAATAACAATAACAACTTATAATTGATACAAGCTACATCGAAAGATGTAGCTTTTTCATTTTAATTCAATTCTTTAAATGTTAAATATTTGAATTAAAACCATTGTTAATCATTGTTTTAAGATTGTTAAAGTATGGTTTTAACATTATTTGGCACAGCACTTGAAATTATGAATGCATCATAATTAGAACTATAAAATTTAAAAAGATGAAAAAATTATTTTTTATTGCTGCTGCAATGTTAGGAGTTGTTAGTTTGAGCGCACAAGAAAAAACAACATCTGCACAATTTGGTATTAAATCAAGTGCAAATATGTCTTCATTTAACGGAAAAGACGTGAACAATAATGATTATAAGGTTGGTTTTGGAGCTGGTTTGTATGGACATTTTCCAATTACAGAACAGTTTGCAGTTCAGCCAGAGGTAAATTTTACAAGAATGGGAGGAAAGTACAAAGATGAAGTAATGGAAGTAGGAAATACAACTGTAAAAAGTAAAAACAAAACGACTTTAGATTATATTCAAGTTCCAATCATGTTCAAATACTATCCTGCTGCATCTCGTTTTAATATAGAGGCTGGTCCACAATTTGGATTTAATCTGTATGCGAGCAACAAACAATCTACAAGTACATATGCGAATAATACCGTTTACACAACAGAACAAAAGTTTGATGTAAAAGATGATGTAAAAAACTTTGACTTTGGTGTTAACTTCGGTTTGGGATATAATGTAACAGACAATATCAATGTTGGAGCGAGATACTATATGGGATTAACTAAAATAGGAGATAATAAAAACAACAACAATGTAGAAGTTGGAGATGTAAAAAATCATTCGTTTTCTGTAGGAGTTGGATATTCGTTCTAATCGAGAATATTTAAGTTTAAATAAAAAGGATTCTGAAAAACTCAGAATCCTTTTTATGTTTTTATAAAATTTAGCATTAATCTTTCAACGCAATTTTTTTGATGGAATGTGTCAAAATTATTCTATTAATCATGAATAAAATGATCACGATAATTAATCCAAAACCGATGACTTCCCAAACGTGAGAACTTTCTGTTGCCATAAATTTTCCGACTTTTTCTTTGATGATATTCAAGATGAAATAAACCAATGGAATCGAAATAAGATAACTGATCAACATAAATATAATCGAAAATTTCAGATACGGACGAGCTAGTTGATTGATGTTGTAACCAATCAAAAATAAATCTTTCGTTTTTTGTTTATTCTTTTCAATCATTAATTGAAAATTAATAATCATCAACCAAATTGCTGCAAAAACAATGATTAAACCAATAAATAAAACCAACGAAAAAGCTAATTTTAGATAATATGTCAATTCATTATTTTTCAATTCATCTTTGTTGATATCATAATTTTGTTGCTCAAAATAAGTCGAAGCATTTTCATCTCCTCGAGATTTTGTTTCAACAACAATTCGTGAAGGTTCTGTATTTTTTTGAGGCGCATACGTTTGATTTGCCCACTCCAAAAAGTTTTCGGGAACTAAAATGGTATTAATTTTAGTCGTAAAATCGACAATTCTTGCTTGATATACTTTCTGATTTTCTCCTTTTCCTAAAATCAATTGAAAAGGAATTTTAGTAAATAATCCTTCCGAAACTTGTGGTAAACCTTGACTTGTTGCAAAACCAAAATTGTATAAATTCAAATAACTTTTCGGAATAATAATCGGAATAAAATCTTGTCCTTCTTTCCATTTCCAATCAGATTCTTTTACATCAATAAAGTCTTCTGGAACAGATTCAAAAAATAAATCAGTCGAAAAACCACGAATTCCAGCAACTCCACCAACTTGTAATTTCACAGGAAATTGACTGCTTTTGAATGTTCCGACTTTTGCTACAAAATTTTGCGATTTCAAATCGTTAATTTCATTTTCACTAAAACTTGGTTTTTCTCCAGTCAACGTTTGTAAAGACGATATTTTTTTGTTTAAGACCACATAATTTGCTTTCCAAACTGAACTATCTTCTCCAAAATTTTTGGCATAATCCAAATAAATTGTTCCAGCCAAAATCAAGATGAAAAATCCGATAATAGAGAAAAAACAAAAGGTTGTAATTCGCAAGAAACTTAGGTTTTTACGAACCAATTTTTCAATTAAATTTTTAGAGTTGAATGACATTTGAAAGGCGTTTATCGTGAATTTCGTGTAAGCTTGTAAAGATGATTCCAGCGTTATTTTTTGCAGCTTCTTTGGTAACTAAATCAGTCAAAAGTTGTTGATTCACTTCATCTAAATGACTAAAAGGTTCGTCCAAAAGTAGAAAATCAAATGGTTGACAAAGTGCGCGAATCACAGCAATTCGTTGACGTTGACCATAAGAAAGATGAATCGCTTTTTGATGTAAATGACTTTTTAAACCAACTTTTTCAATCCATTCAATAATTTGATTTTCGGATTGATGATGTGTTAATACATTTTTTAATTGGATATTTTCCATCAAAGTTAATTCTTCAAACAAATGCAAACCTTGAAAAACATACGCAATTTTTTCGCGTCTAATTTTTGTCCAATCATTCAAAGAATAATTCTTAATATTTTGTCCATCAAACAAAACTTCTCCGTCATAATCTTTTCTATCACCGTACAAAATATTAATCAACGTCGATTTTCCAACACCAGAATGTGCAACGATTTGATAAATATTTCCGCTTGAAAAAGTGTATGTATTTTTCCAAATTTCAGATTGTTCGAACCCAAATTCTTTCAAAGGATGCGGAACAAGTTGACTGATTTTAATTTCCATTTTGTTGTGCAGCTTGATTGAAAAATAGTGAATAAGCTTGGTCCAAAAGTAAGAAAATCACTTCCAAACTATTTTTATCCGTCTTTTTCATATGTATTTTTCCTGTTTTTGTGTATTCATTCGAAACGCGGTAATCGATGTGATCAAAATAAGATAAAACCGTTTGCATTTCTTTCGTGTTTCCGAACGGAATTTGTTGATAAATATATTTTTGAACTTCTTTTGGATATTGATCAAAATTTAGATTCACGTAACCAAACATTGGATTTGAAGCGTTTGTAGCGTATCCTGTTGTGACAAAATTTGAAGAACTTACCATTTTGTTCAAATATTGATTCATAATCGATTGATTATTTGTGATGTACATCAAATTGTTTTTGTATGTCATATAAATCTTCATATTTGTCGAAATTGGTAACATGTAATAAGGTCCAATTTTCTGAATATTTTCTTGATGAGATTTAATAAATTCGTTGAAGAAAAGATCGTTTTTCATTTTTCCTCCCAAAACAAATTGAGGATAAACAACTTGCTTGATAAAAGCTTCTTTCTTCCCAAAAAAGTCATTTGGATTAAATGCTTTTCCGATCTCAAAATCATATACACTAAACAAAGCTTCGCCTTCAAAACTTTGTTCTAATTTGTTCAAATCAATTTCATATTGTTCTAAAAAAGTAGTTAAGAAATTTTGATTTTCGAACACATAACGCGTGTTGGCAGGATAAATTCCAAGTCCAATGTTCATGTAACT
Source organism: Empedobacter sp. UBA5987 (assembly GCF_002429865.1). Taxonomy (NCBI): domain Bacteria; kingdom Pseudomonadati; phylum Bacteroidota; class Flavobacteriia; order Flavobacteriales; family Weeksellaceae; genus Empedobacter; species Empedobacter sp. UBA5987. Next base: position 7,611 of record NZ_DJBB01000047.1, on the reverse strand, counting down.
TTGCGCAGGAAAATACTTGAAAAAATCAGTATTGATTTTTGATTTCCACATCGGATGTTTTTGTAATTTAACTTTTGTAATCGCATCTGGATGAAATTTCTGTGTAAAACTAATTCCGTCCGAAGTAAATGAAATAAAATTGACCCAAGAACTTTTTGTGAAATCAAGGTTTTTCTTTTCAGAACTTTCATGTTTCGAGAAGTTTTTCAAGAAATTTCCAGTGTACCAAATGTTGATATCCTGCGAGTTTTTAACAAAATCTCCAAAGCTGTTATTTTCTTTCGCAAGTGAATGTTTGTCGTTGATAATTTTCGCGAAATAATCTTGAATCGCTTTTTCTCCAACACCAAATTCAGAAACAATCAATAAAAATTGAGATTTGTTCCAAGCCATAAACGGTTTATTGAATCCAGAAATTGTTGTAAAACCATCTTTCTTTTCAAACGAAATATCTTTTTTGTATAAACCTTTGTAAATGGTTGATAAATGTTTTTCAAATTGATCTTTGTCACGCATATTTGTAATCAACGCAACCATATTTTTTTCATTAATTTTTTGTCCAAAAATGTAAATAGGGCTGATAATATCTATGCCTGCTGAAGTCGGATTGTTTTTGATATCATTTAATAATTGATCAAAAGTTGGATCTTGATTTTTAAGTTCGCCTTCGGCTAATTGATAAATTTTATATTGTTCTAATTTCTGAAAATTACCTTTTTCTGCAATTGATTTTGGATTTATCAACGCAACAAATTCTACATCTGTAGGAATCAAAACCGTATAATCTTCGTTTTTGGAACAACTTGCAAAAAGCAAAATTAGAAATAGAATTGAGTAATATTTGAAGCCTTTTTTCATCGAAAAAATATCTTTAAAAATTGTTGTTAATTATTTGTTTAATCCTGAATTAAATCTGAAATCATCTGATTTTTATTCAAGAATTGTTAAATCTATAATATTGGTATAAATTTAAGCAATTATTAATATGATTTTCGTTTCTATAACAATAAAAATATGTAAAAATTTCTTATATTCGCACTCCTTGATTTAGAAGAAATAAGAAAGAATTCGATGGCAAAAAAGTTTAGAGAATATAAGCACTTAGACTTGGTACAAGTCTCAAAAGAAACGTTAGAAGAATGGAAACAAAATAATGTTTTCGAAAAAAGTATTTCTACGCGTGATGGAAATCCATCTTTTGTGTTCTATGAAGGTCCTCCTTCTGCAAACGGAAAGCCAGGGATTCACCACGTTTTAGCACGTTCTATCAAAGATATATTTTGTCGTTACCAAACCTTGAAAGGAAAACAAGTTTTTCGTAAAGCGGGTTGGGATACGCATGGTTTACCAGTAGAATTGGGAACTGAGAAAGAATTAGGAATTACCAAAGAAGATATTGGAACTAAAATTTCAATTGAAGAATATAACGAAGCGTGTAAACGTACAGTAATGCGTTACACAGATTTGTGGAATGATTTGACTGAAAAAATGGGTTATTGGGTGGATATGGAAGATCCATATATCACGTATAAACCAAAATATATGGAGTCTGTTTGGTGGTTGTTGAAACAAATTTATAACAAAGATTTGTTGTACAAAGGTTATACAATTCAACCATATTCTCCGAAAGCTGGTACAGGTTTATCTTCACACGAGTTAAATCAACCAGGAACTTATCAAGATGTTACAGATACAACGATTGTTGCTCAATTTAAAGTAAAGAAAGATTCGACAGATTTATTTAATGATTTTGATGGAGATGTGTATTTCTTAGCTTGGACAACAACACCTTGGACGTTGCCATCAAATACAGCGTTAACAGTTGGTCCAACTATCGATTATGTTGTAGTTGAAACATTCAATCAATATACATTCGAGCCAATTCGCGTAATTTTAGGAAAACCATTGGTTTCTAAGCAATTTGGAAAACCATATTTCTTAGCAGAAACAGAAGAAGATTTCAAAGTTTATGCGGCAGGAAATAAGACAATTCCTTACAAAATTGTTGGAGAATACAAAGGTGCTGATTTAGTTGGAACTCGTTATGAGCAATTATTACCTTGGGCGTTGCCTTACGAAAATGCAGAGAATGCTTTCCAAGTAATTCCTGGAGACTTCGTAACAACAGAAGATGGTACAGGTATCGTACACACTGCGCCTACTTTTGGTGCTGATGATGCGCGCGTTGCAAAAGATGCTGGTGTTCCTCCAATGTTGGTATTAGATACGCATGGAAATCCTGTTCCTTTGGTCGATTTACAAGGTCGTTTTGTGGCTGATTTACCAGAAGGTTACGGAGGTAAATATGTGAAAAATGAATATTACGATGATGGAACTGCTCCTGAAAAATCGGTTGATGTCGAAATCGCGATTTTATTGAAAGAGCAAAACAAAGCTTTCAAAGTAGAGAAATATAAACACAGTTATCCACATTGTTGGAGAACAGACAAACCGATTTTATATTATCCATTAGATTCTTGGTTTATCAAGGTAACGGATGTAAAAGACCGTATGGTTGAATTGAATAAAGAAATCAATTGGAAACCAAAAGCGACTGGTGAAGGACGTTTCGGAAATTGGTTAGAAAATGCGAACGACTGGAACTTATCTCGTTCTCGTTATTGGGGAATTCCATTGCCAATTTGGAGAACAGAAGAAGGTGACGAAGTAACTGTAATTGGTTCTGTTGAAGAATTAGTTGCTGAAATTGAAAAATCAATTGCGGCAGGCGTAATGACTTCTAATCCTTTCCAAAATTTCGAAGTTGGAAATATGACAGAAGAAAATTATGATTTGATCGACTTACACAAAAATGTAGTAGATGAAATTACATTAGTTTCTGCATCTGGAAAACCGATGAAACGCGAAGCGGATTTGATTGACGTTTGGTTTGATTCTGGAGCAATGCCTTATGCGCAAGTTCACTATCCATTCGAAAATAAAGAATTGATTGATAATGGAACAATGTATCCAGCTGATTTTATTGCAGAAGGTGTCGATCAAACACGTGGTTGGTTCTATACATTACACGCAATTGGAACATTAGTTTTTGATTCGAAAGCATATAAAAATGTAATGTCAAACGGATTGGTATTAGACAAAAATGGTCAAAAAATGTCAAAACGTTTGGGGAATGCTGTCGATCCATTCGATACATTGGCAACTTATGGTCCTGATGCAACACGTTGGTACATGATTGCGAATGCGCAACCTTGGGAAAACTTAAAATTTGATATTGCTGGAGTGGACGAAGTTCGTCGTAAATTCTTCGGAACATTATATAATACCTATTCATTCTTCGCATTATACGCGAATGTGGACGGATTTACATTTGAAGAAGAAGAAATTCCTGTAAATGAAAGAGCTGAATTAGATCAATGGATTATTTCTGAATTGAATACATTAACGAAAAAAGTTGATGCCTTTTTAACAGATTATGAACCAACAAAAGCGGCTCGTGCTATTCAAGAATTTGTGATAGATAATTTATCAAACTGGCACGTTCGTCTATCAAGAAGACGTTTCTGGAGAGGTGATTATTCGAAAGATAAAATTGCAGCTTACCAAACATTGTACAAAGTTTTAGAAACTGTTTCTATTTTAGGTTCGCCAATCGCACCATTCTTCATGGATCGTTTGTACAAAGATTTGAATGCAGCTACAGGTAAAAATCCTGCAGAATCTGTGCATTTAGCAGATTTCCCCGTTGCAGACGAATCATTGATTAAAACCGAATTAGAAGAACAAACGCATTTAGCACAAACGGCGACAAGTATGATTTTATCACTTCGTAAATTGAGTGATAACAAAGTACGTCAACCATTACAAAAAGTAATGATTCCTGTATTGAATGATACGATGAAAGCTAATTTGGAAGCTGTATCAGAATTATTGAAACAAGAAGTTAACGTTAAAGAAATTCAACTTTTAACAAACGAAGAAGCATCAAGTCTTTTAGTGAAATCTATTAAACCTAATTTCAAGACTTTAGGTCCGAAATATGGAAAAGAAATGAAGGCTATTTCGGCTGCTACAGCAGAATTGACGAATGAAGAAATTGTTAAATTAGAGCAATCAGGTAAAATAGATTTGTTAATTGACAACAAAACATTAACTTTAGATTTAGAAGATTTTGAAATCGCTACAAAAGACATCCCAGGATGGACTGTAGCTTCTAATTCTACATTGACTGTAGCACTTGATTTACAATTGACTGAAGAGTTAATTAATGAAGGTGTTGCACGTGAATTGGTAAATAGAATTCAGAATCTACGTAAAGAAACCGGACTAGAAGTAACCGACAAAATTATACTTAACTTAAAAAATGATGAATCAATCGTAAATGCAGTCGAGCAAAACAAAGATTACATTTGTTCTGAGACATTAGCCGAAGATCTTGTTTTACAGGATCAAGTTGCAAATGGGGCAGAGGTTGAAATTAATGGATTGATGACGCAAATTGCGATTACAAAACTGTAAGCGTATGGCAACAACAGATGAAAAAGTAAGGTACTCTGATGCAGAGTTGGAAGAATTTAGAGCAATAATTCAAGACAAATTAGATCAAGCGATAAAAGATTACGAATTATTGAAAGAAGCTTACACGAACGATAGTAACAATGGTACTGACGATACGTCTCCAACGTTCAAGGCGTTTGAAGAAGGTTCTGAAACCATGTCGAAAGAACAAAATGCACAATTAGCAGCACGACAAGATAAATTTATCCGTGATTTGAAAAATGCATTGTTACGTATTTCGAACAAAACATACGGTATTTGCCGTGTAACAGGAAAATTAATTAATAAAGATCGTTTGAAATTAGTTCCGCATGCAACATTAAGCATCGAAGCTAAAAATATGCAACGTTAATCAAGTATTTTGAAAAAAGTAGTACTCATTACCATTTTGGTTTTAATCATTGACCAAATTTCAAAATTTTACGTAAAAACACACTTTTTTTTAGGTGAAGACGTAGATGTTTTGGGTTGGTTTAAAATAGCATTTGTAGAAAATCCTGGAATGGCATATGGAATGCATTTCGGAGGAGAAACAGGAAAAATAGTTTTATCACTTTTACGAATAGCTTTAATCGGAATGATTATCTACTATATTAATGCATGGTCGAAAAAACTAAATAATAACTTCTTTATCATTCCGATTGCGCTTGTTTTGGCAGGTGCAATAGGGAATGTATTGGACGGAATTTTTTATGGAGTTATTTTCGATAAAGGAACTACTTACAATGAAATGTTTCAGGATTGGGTAGGATATCAAGGTGTTGCACAAGCAAACTTTGCTGGTTATTCTGGTTGGTTTACAGGCTGTGTCGTAGATATGCTTTATTTCCCAATTGTGGAGTTCGATTGGCCTTCTTGGATTCCAATTATAGGCGGACAACATTATAAGTTCTTTCAGCCTGTATTTAATATCGCAGATTCGGCTATTTTTATTGGAGGACTTACTTTGTTCCTTTTCCGTAAAAAAGCCTTTACAACCGAAAATGGTGTAAGATTAAGATTTTAAAAAGATAATCCCTTAGTTCTAAAACTGAGGGATTTTTTATTATATTTATTTGAACAAGAATTGTTTTTTTATGAATAGTTGGTTTAATCTTTTAACTAAAAGTTGTGACAAGAATGATTTGTCTAAATATGTCACGATTTATCATATTAAAAGTTGTTCTTATGATAAGAGTTTTACAGGTAAAAGTATTTCTTTAGACGATATAATTTCAATTTTTAATAAAGGTTCTATAGATATACAAAATGATACTTTGGAAATATATATTGCAATAAAGGAAGATGATATAAGTGATTTAATCGTAATATATAATCCTTTCGAATTATTTGAGAATTCCTATATCTACAAAACAATTCCTAATATTAATGAAGAACTGAAGAATCAGTTTATTACTAATTCAGAACAGATTAAATAATAAAATTAAACTTTTTCCTTATCGAGATCCCAGTTTATTTAAAAAATATCCTTTTCAAGGTTTGAAACCTTGAAAAGGATAACTTCTACTATAATTACAAACAACCTTGTTCATTGAAAAATTATTCAAAATAAAACTCCTTTCAAGAAATTGAAAGGAGTTCTTTGTTGTGGTCCCTAATGAGTTTGAATTACTACTTCTATGTTTTAAATTATCTGCATAATTTTTTTTTTAATCGAATTTATTCTGAAATCCTAATTTTTTAAATGTTTAAATGAAGTAAAATAAATTACGTTATCTTATATTAGCTAATGAATTTTAGATGATTACGTTTTTTTTGTAATCAAATCTGATGATTTTCTATAAACTTTTTTATTCAATTAGTTTAAGCAGAATTAATCATTCAATACATATAAAAAATTCATATAAAATGATTTTATGATGAAATTATTATTTTTATTATCGGTATTTACACCGACTTTTCTTTTAGCTCAACTTCCGGATATGATTAGTAAGTCTAAGATTATTGTGAATAAAAAAATCGAAGCTAACAAGGTACAGGTCTTTTTAATTTATATTAATGATTATTCAACTTCTTCATGCGTGCTTTCTGAAGAAGAAGAACTTCGTCGAAATTTTGATTCATCTGATTTTACAATTTCCAATATTTGTGTGAACAGTGATTTAGAATTTCCTAAAGAAACAATTAAGTTGAGATCTCAAAAACAAGGAATTATTTTTTGGAGTGGAAATGTGAATGAAAAACCGATTGTAAAAGAGGGAAATCTTCAAAATGCGACTGAATTTGTTGCAAAACAATTAGGGGTACAAAAAGAATCTACGTATGTTTCAAATACAAAAAAATGGAAAGCAGAAATAGATGAGCTTACCAAAACCAACATTCCTACAAAAGTTTCTAAAGAAGTAAATGGGGCTATCATAAATACTTTGGTCTATGATAATCTTAGGGCTGATAAAACAATTTCTTTAAATAGGATATTTTCAGAAGCAGATTTTTCTAAGTTGAAAACTATAGAAATGACTTTTTTAGATAATGAAAATCAAAAAATAAATTTAAATAAAATTACTTTTGACGAAAAAGGATTTCCTACAATGATTAAAAAACGTAATTCGGATGATCTCATTATTTTAACATTTGATAATCAATTACTAAAATCTACTTTAGAAAATGAGCAGTTGACTATCTATACTCACAAAGAGAATCAAGTAATGGGGTTGATTCAACAAAAAGATTTCAAAAAACTATTAGTTTACCGTCTAGAAAATCAAAATTTGTTAGAAGACGTTTATTGGATTAATACTGATCTTGATAAAGAAAAAAATAATTATTATGATCAAAAAAAGATGGTAAATAATTGTATTGTTAGTTATAGCAAAGATTATACAAGTAGTGAATGTGAAACCGCTCCAGGTATATTTCCTTATGAGAGTAATAAGGAGATACAGTCAAGTAATAGTACATTGAAATTAAACATAAAAATTGAAGATATTGGTAATGGAGTATTAGAGGTATTTAAATCAATTGCTAATAAAGATTTCGAAAAAGTAGGGGAGATTCAATTAAATGAGAGAAAATTAATAAAAAGTTATACAATACTTTCTAATGGAAAATCAGTAAAAGTAGATTATAATGGATCAGTATCAAAAGTTGGGG